>CANMGM010000125.1 GCA_947497195.1 Bacteroidota bacterium | reverse complement strand
GACGCATTACATTCCGGTCATCTAGCTTTTGCTGGGCTCGATGTTTTTGAAAACGAACCCACACCGCGTGCCGATATTCTTGCACATCCGCGCATCAGTGTATCGCCGCATATTGGGGCGTCGACCGCCGAAGCACAGGAGCGCATTGCTACAGAACTGGCTCAAACCATCATTGCATTTTACACTGCAAAATGAGTCTAATAAGGCCATTTAATGGTGTTGTTCCGCGCAAAGATGCGGTTGAAAAGGTTGTTTCACGGCCATTCGATACCTACACTGCAGCTGAGGTGAAAACCGAATTGGTTGAAAACCCAAGCAGTTTCCTACGCGTTATTCGCCCCGATTATGCTCCCGGCGGCCCTCAGGTGAAAGGGAATGAATTATTGAGTGCTTCACGTTCAACATTTCATGAATTATTGGAAAGCGGAACACTCGAACGCAACGGAGTGCCATCATTCTACATTTATCGACAAATACAGGGACGCTTTTCGCATACCGGCATCGTGGCCACGGTCGAGGCTGCGGCCTACCGCGACGGACGCATAAAAATTCACGAACAAACGCTCGAAGCCAAGGAAGCCAAGCTCAAGGATTACTTAAAAGTAGTGGCCATTAACGCCGAGCCGGTGATGTTTACGTTTAAATCGAATACCGAATTTGACAAACTCATTCAGGAATTTACGCTGTTTGCCGAGCCCTATGCCAATTTTGAGCAGGATGGTAAGCGCCATATTCTCTGGAAGGTTAGTAATGTAGATGATGTTCTTCGCTTACAGGACGTGTGCGATTCCATTGATAAGCTCTATGTTGCCGACGGGCACCACCGTTCGGCTTCGTCGGTGTTGCTTGCAGAGGAATTGGGAGAAAAATTTCCGTTAACGAAACGCTTTATGGGAATTTTAATTCCCGATCACGATTTGCGTTTGCTCGAATTTAACAGGTTGGTAAAAGGACTTCCGCATGAGTTGATTGCAAAATTACCATCCTTACTGGAGCAGATTTGCACGGTAAAATTAATTGGTAAAATTGCTCGGGCTCCGCGTGCCAAGCAATGCATGAGCATGTATCTTGGCGGAAACTGGTTTGCTTTAGATTTTGGTCCGGCGCAAAGCGATTTACTCGATGCCAATTTGTTAACAGAGAAGGTATTGGCTCCACTTTTTGGCATCGAAGATTTACGAAACGACCAGCGCATTGGGTTTTTATCGGGATTAAAAGGCATAAAGGCCCTTCAGCAAGAAGTAGACAATGGTGCATACCAAGTTGCATTTGCCTTGTTTCCGGTGCAGATGGAGCAGTTTTTTTCGTTCAGTGACGAAATGCGCATCATGCCTCCAAAAACCACATGGTTCGAACCCAAGTTATTGAACGGCCTAGTGATTTACGACCTTGAGATAAAATCGGAATGAGTATAGCGTCGAACCTTGCGCAGATAAAAAGCACGCTGCATGCCGGAGTTGAACTTATTGCTGTGAGCAAAACGTATCCGCCCGAAGCCTTGATGGAAGCCTACGCAGCCGGACAGCGCCATTTTGGAGAGAACCGTGTTCAGGAATTAACCGAGAAGCACGAATACTTAAACAAGGATATTCGCTGGCACATGATCGGCAGCCTGCAGCGCAACAAAGTAAAGTATATCGCACCCTATATTCACTTAATTCATTCGGTTGATTCGATAGAGTTGCTTGATGAGATTAATAAACATGCCGGCAGAAACCATCGCATTATTTCCTGTTTACTTCAGGTGTATATTGCCACCGAAGAAACGAAACACGGATTTCTACCGGAAGAAGTACTGCAGTTCTTTAAACAACATGAGCAGGAAGAATATCCGAATGCTCACATCATTGGCTTGATGGGGATGGCCTCATTCACAAATAACGAGGATCAGGTTCGGGCGGAATTCCGTGTATTAAAATCCTTGTTCGACACCTTGAATTCGGAGCATCACGCAGGCTTGAACACGCTTTCGATGGGTATGAGCGGCGATTACCGTATAGCCATGGAAGAAGGCAGTACACATGTGCGGATAGGTTCCTCGATTTTTGGCGTTCGGAATTAATGCACTATCAGAAAATGCTTCCTTAGTAAAACCTGATTCGAAACTCCCTGCAAAATATAAAGTCCATTTGGGAGATACGAGGTGTCGAGTGAGCCGTCGGCTTGAACCGTTGCATGTACTAATTTCCCATCAATGCTGGTAAATGTCCATTCAACATCCGTCAACGTAGGCATTCCTTTTATATACAGTTTATCTGAGCATGGATTCGGAAATATATCAACAGAAGTTCCCTGCTCCTGTAAACCCAAACCATCATTAGGGATATTGATGTCGCCGGGTGTAATGCCTCCTCCATCGGGAAAATTTGAACTGATTTCGAGAGCGTCGAATGTTGTTGCGGTGGCCAAATCTCCATTATACCAAGCTGTTTGAGAAAATGGCGTGTTATTATCGAAAAAACGGACCGCAGCATCGGGGGTGCCGGCAGACTGGGTTAATGTTACGCCGCCATAGATTAAGGCCGTTAACTCGCCGTTTGTCCAACCAACTGCATCCTGAACAACTGCTCCGGGTGGAAGATCTAAAACACCATCGTTGTTGGTGTCATAATCAACATCCGTAAGAATGGGAGTATTGCTAAAAATGACGGCAAACGAGATGCTGCCGTTTTCGAGAATAGGTAAACCAAAGATTAGGGTGTCGATGAAGACTGTTTCGGGGTTTACTGATGGATAACCTAGCTGTGTCCCGATAAGAATTAATCCATTTGAGCCCAATGAAACATTGTTAATTGGAATCACCAAATCGGCATTCCCAGCCGAACCAGAGTCGCTTTCGAAGACAACAACATACAATTTATTTAGGGTTGTTCCGGGAGTTCCTTTGAGCTCAATAAATTCGTAAGGCTCATCATTCCCAACTGCTCCAGGTCTGTTTACATATAATTCATTGAGAAGCAATTGAGCATTTAAGTTGTTCAAAAAGAGAGGAGTCAATAGTACCCCCAACAAAATGCGATAGGAAAAAACCATAAATTAGCGAAAGAGAGTTATTCTACCTTCAACAAATTCGAAATATAAATCGCTGAGATAGTATTTGATTTTGTAATAATAGACGCCATCGGGCAGGTCATTGTCATTCAAACGTCCATCCCATGTTGAGTCGAGCGAATATGTTCTGAAAACTCGTTCGCCCCTCCGATTGTACACTTCAAATTCGCCTTTAACGATGGTTTCTGAATAATAAACCCGGAATTCATCATTTATTCCATCCCCATCGGGTGTAAAACTATTGGGAACGTAAATGGTTTGTGGAACCACTTCCCTTAAATTATAATGCGCAATCAACGTATCGGTCGTATCGATCGTAAAACTGTTAATGATCAGACTCGAATCAAAGTCCATTTCGTGGTAGTTTAGCGACCAATGCGAAAACAAGTATTTGTCAACTACAAAGGCATCGGTGGAGATTACATCACCCGGAAAATACTCCCGCGTAACGGGATATCCATCAATGAACGTTCCATTCACCTTGATTTTCCCCGAGAATACCGGATTAACCATGTAGGTAATAAACCAGGTTTGGATGGGTTTGAAATGTGCAATTATGGTATCGGGTGTGTCGACCTGAAAGGTTAAATCGGGTTGCAGCGAATCGGGGTTACCGATGTGGAAATTATCGGTGTATGCCACAAATTCATAATTCAAAGCCGGCGTTGCAGAAAGCGAAATACTGAAATCCTGAACATGTAGTTGAGAATATGGATATGATGCCGGCGTAATGCCGTTTATTGATACATTTCCGGTTCCAGGAGGATCAACAAGTATAACAATTTCGTGCTGTTCAACCAGTCGAAAATGCGCAATGATGCTGTCGGAAGCACTAATCATAAAACTATTCAATGCATCTGTTGTATCGGCATTGAGTGTTGTTGTATTGATAACTTCCCAAAAATCGAATTCATACAGCGGATTAGCAACCGTGGCCTGAATCTCACCTTCTACACCGCCAAAATAATCGCCCGCCCAAGGATATTGAGGAACTTGTAATTCATTGAAACGAATGGTTCCGGCACCGGCAGGACTCACATTAAACGCCATTCTCCAAGGGCCATCCACCTCATAACAATCCACAACGCCATTTTCGACGATGTACTCGCAACGACCATTTATCTGGTTGCGGAGATAATCTAAATTAGATTCCCATTCAGCAAATGTACCGCCCCAACGTGCAATCTGGCCAGGCATTTCGGGCGCAATATGCGCTGCAATGCTGTCGAGATGCGGAATAGCTACATCGCAATGCAGATAGGTACTTGTCATTTCGGCATATCGATTCACAAAACGGGTCTTGAAATCGGTGTTGGCCATCAATTTTCCAAACATATTCAAATGCCCTTCATTAGGACCTGCGTTAACAAAGTTGGGATTGTCTTCCAAATCACAAGGATCGGCTTGAAAACCCATCGTATTCCAACCCGAGAAATTCTGCCCCAGGTTAAACGTGTTATCCATATCCCAAAGCGCATATTTCCATTTCACCTCTGGTGTTCCTCTTCCCCTCCACCACATGGTATTCCAATTAATCCAATCGCTGTTTACACTCCAGGTGTTGATAATCATGTAATCAATTGCGGAAGCGATATCAAACCGTGCTGCAACCGCATCGTAATTGGCCTGAACCGATAAATCATTTGCCATGATGAAGGCATACAAATCATTCCAGTCGTCGGGCGAGCCATAGCGCACATTCAATCCGCCCCAATACGAAAGAAAATCAAGATCCTCTTCTTCCTGCCCCCAATAATAATCAGTGTAATCGGGATCGTTTACTTTTTCGCGGATTTCATAAACGCCCCAATACGCACCATTTATGTAAACCACGCAATGGTCGTTGGCGCGATAATCGACATGCATATTAGCTTTCTCTGCAAGCGTCTGAACAAATGCGTCGCGCAGGTGACAATTGGGATTCGGTGCTCCGCTGAACGGATAATTATCGGATGCTCCTGCCTTGAACATGATACGCTGAAACTCCTGACGTGGTTTTGTAGGAAAAATCTGGTACTCTATTTCGTTGTCGTATCCATACTGATCCCTCACCACGAAGTCCACACCTTTTTGCGGATAGGCCCAGCTGTCGTTCCCATGCGGATCGGCCTCTCCGTATGACTCCCACTGGAATGTACCTGAAGCGTCGAAATATTCAATGCCGGTTTTGATTTCGTACATACTATTGTTAAACAAATCGGTGTACTCATCCGAAATCAATGAAACAACAGGTACGGTATGATTAATGCCGATGAAATAGGAATTATTCTCGATGAAACCCGGCGTAAGTGCACTTCCGGCCGCGGGATAGGATCGCGCCCGAACTACCGTATTTGTTGCAATCGAAAGTGGAGCTGAATAAGACGGCGAGGTCGGACCGGGTTCCGAGCCGTCGAGTGTGTAACGGATGGTAACTCCTGCGTCGGAGCTGTTCATCGCAAGCGTTTGCGCTGCGGGATAAATTCCTGCGGCAAGACTCATTTGTGGGTTTTCGGTGTAACCGTCGAATGCATTGGCAGAATTTGTTGCACCGGGCGTAGGATTGAGGAGCACCTTCCATGGTCCGCCATCGGGATACCTCCCCCGACTTTGGTTAACCAGCGTGGGCTGCAGCGTGTAGCTATCAATCAATGCGGCACCAATGTCTGAGAAAAGCACCGTTTCGCCCGTGGTTTGGGTTAGTTTAAAATTGGTGTGTAACTCGCCGGTAGTTAAATCGCGGCCCGAGCAGAAAAACGTTCGGTAGGCACCCGCGGCAATTGTAGTTCCTGCCGGAATTTGCCATTTGGTTGGATTTGTAGGATTGTCGCTTAAAAAGTGGTTGCTGATGTCTGCAACACCTGGTCCAGGATTGTACAATTCGATCCAGTCTTCAAATTCTCCGAATGCATCTGCGAAGTTGGTTCTGTTGGATGCCGTAACCTCATTGATTTCAACTTGCGCCTGAAGTGCGCCAGTAAGAATTAGCAAAATAACTAAAATCCGTATCACAATTTTATGAACCTCAAAATGAATTGAAAGTTCAAATTTAAGCGATTTGAGTTAACATTGGAGTTGATATCGAATTATTATTCGATGAGCACCCCCATTTTCCCCATTTGAAAATCGCGCATCGCTTCCATAAGTTCGGTCTGGTTGTTCATTACAAACGGGCCATGCGTGGCAATGGGTTCCTTCAATGGCTCACCCGAGAGTAAAAGCGCCTTGCAACCTGTTTTGAAAACGACTTCGATCGCTTGTGCCGAATTGTCGAAAAGCAGGGCATTGTGTTTTTCGACGAAGCCATAGCCGGCAATTTCGATTTCGCCTTCGAGTAGGTAAAATATAACCGTTTGGTTTTCGGGAAAAGAAGCTTCCAATTTCCCGCCAGAAATACCTTGCACAAAAGCTGCATTGAGCGAAAAGCTTTGCTGAATCGGACCTTTCGACCCCATTATTTCGCCTGCAGCAACCGCAATTGTGCACTTACCATCCTCGCTTTGCACTTGTGGAATCTGATGCGCAGCATATGGATGGTACTCGGCCGGCTTCATCTTGTCTCGCGCCGGCGTGTTTACCCAAAGCTGGATGATTTCCTGTCGGCTGCCAATGGAATGAATGTTTTCCGGTGGACGTTCGCTGTGCATGATGCCACGACCTGCATTGATCCATTGCACTCCACCTTTTTCGATTACGGATGAATTACCCAGACTGTCGCGGTGATGAACTGCTCCGTCGAAAATAAACGTAACGGGCGAGAAACCACGGTGCGGATGCG
>CANMGM010000124.1 GCA_947497195.1 Bacteroidota bacterium | reverse complement strand
GAATCCGCTTAAAAAAGATGAGCGACCTGCAAATTGAGAAACCTTGCAGGGCAAAATCATTTATCCGTTTTAAACGTTTATAAACGTTTATTTACGGCTAGATGCTGCTGGTTTCGTAGCTTCGCCTTTAGGGTAGGGGGGATAGGATTCCTACAAAATCAGTTGGTTAATTCCAAATTAAATTTATAAACACCCCAATGGATTTTCGTGCGCTTTTTCGATTTAAATAGTCGAAAAAATAAAATCCAGTCAAGCCTACTTTTTTCTCTTCGACTCGAAATCTCGATTATTCTCCTGTCAACTCTCCAAGCAGAATTTTACCACTGCAAATTTTCTATTTGGGCGCACAACCGGGCTTTCCATTGCAAGTCCTCGCTCCCGCCCGCAAAATGCAAACGCTAAGCTGCGGGCTTTTCATTGCAATCCCTGGCGCGATTCGTCTACGCAATGAGGTTTTACATTTCTCTTCAATCCAGCAACGCTAAACAGATTTGAAAAGCACTATTTAATTGCCAACACCGGAATCTTCGTATGATACGCCAATCCTTTACTCTGCGACGGATTTAATATTTTACCCAGCCAGTTGCGTTTGTGCGTTACCACTGCCAACATATCGGGTTTTTGGTTGCGCCGGTAGGTTTCGATTCCCGCAAAAAAATCGTTGTCGAAACGTGTACGCACCAGTTTGTATTCCAAATTCGCAAATCCGTTTTTCGCACGCAATGCCGGAATTTCCTTATCGGCCTTGAATTTTAGAAAGGCTTCACTCGCCGGAAACATCGGCTCTACGTGAAACATTTCGATGCGCGAATGCATCAATTCGCTGAATGGTTTTATCTGCTCCAAATCCTTGTATACATGACTCAAATCGCTCGCATACCCAATCTTTTTGATGGGCTTTAAGCGGAAACTTTCGGGAATAACCAATACCGGCACTTTCGACAATTCCAACACCTTGGCAGCTACCGATCCAATGAACAACCGTTTTACTCCGCTAGCGCCGGTTGTGCCCATAATGATGGCTTCGGACCTTGTTCTTTTCTGAGCCTCCAAAATTGTTTCTACCGTGCCAATGCCGGGAATCACTTCGGGCGTTATTTTGGGCAGTTTGGCTTTGTCTTTAAACGAACTCAACCCTTTCTTGATGAATTTTTCCAACTCGGTGCGCACATAGGCAACCTGATCGAGTGGGGGCGGAACATACAAGCCTGTAAAGGCCGAATCGGGCGCCAGTTCTAAGATAGAAGTATGATGCATCAGCACCAGTTCGGTTGGTGTTCCTATGGTCTGTTGCACCGCAAAGCGAAATGCTTTAAGCGATGGGGCAGAAAAGTCGGTTGGGATCAGAATCTTTTTCATGGTTTGAATCGTTTGTATAAGGCGAAATTCAATAAATTCATGTGCAGATAAAATGACATCTTTCAGTGTAAAATCTGATTTTTATCAAACAATCGGCGAATGCATTAAGACTAATTTGAATCAGTAGTTTTTTCAAAGTGTCGCAAATACACTTATATTCGTAGCATGAATTCAAACAGAGCGGTAAAACGGATAGGCTTGCTTACTTCGGGAGGCGATGCACCCGGCATGAACGCTGCCATTCGCGCCGTTGTTCGCGCCTGCATGTATTATAAAATCGAAGCGGTAGGCATTTACCGCGGTTACGACGGACTCATCGCCAACGACATGAAAACGCTCGACAGCCGCTCGGTGGCAAGCATCATTCACCGCGGTGGAACGATATTGAAGTCGGCACGCAGCATGGAGTTTAAAACACCCGAAGGCCGCATCAAAGCCGCCGAAAACTGCCGAATGGCTGGTATTGATGCGCTGGTGATAATTGGCGGCGACGGAACCTTCCGCGGTGGTTTGGTTTTTCAGCAAGAACATGGCATTCCGGTGGTAGGCTTACCGGGCACCATCGACAACGACCTCAACGGAACCGATTTCACCATTGGCTACGATACCGCAGTAAACACCGCCGCGCACGCTATCGATAAAATCCGCGATACAGCATCTTCGCACAACCGTCTGTTTTTCATCGAAGTAATGGGCCGCGACTCCGGACAAATTGCCATGCGCGCTTCCATTGCAGCGGGCGCCGAAGCAACCATGATTCCCGAACGACCCATGAATGTCGATGAACTCATCCATATTTTAGAAAAAGGTGCAGGACGCAAAAAATCGTCGAGCCTCGTTGTGGTAGCCGAAGGCGGAAAACCCGGGCATTCCATCGACCTGGCGAAAGAAGTTACCGATCGCTTCGAATATTACGATACCAAAGTTACCATCCTCGGGCATTTGCTGCGCGGTGGATCGCCAACCGTTTCAGACCGTGTTCTGGCAAGCCGGCTGGGCGTTGTAGCGGTCGAATATTTATTGAAAGGGATTTCGGGCGGGATGATTGGGATTGTCAACAATCGGATTAATTTTACACCCTTTGCCGAAGCTACAGGCAATGTCAGCAATTTCGATGATGAAATGTTGCGCATCGCTTCAATCCTCTCGGTGTAAATAGTATGGAGAAAATTTCCGGAGAGAATCAATATATTTTTACGGATGCAGTGGCCGAAACGCTCAATTTCAGTCCGCTCGAACAGCGCATGTACCTATCGGGCGGCGAGCTGAAACAATGGAACGGCTCGCAACAGCAGGTGTATTCGCCGGTTTGCCGCATCGAAAACGGTATCGAGAAACCAGTATTTCTGGGCAGCGTACCGCAACTTGATGAAGCCGCCGCACTCGATGTTTTGCACGATGCCCAACAAGCTTGGGATTTAGGTCGTGGCGAATGGCCCGTGATGCGTGTGCGCGACCGCATTTTGGCTGTCGAAAATTTCCTGAAGAGCTTCAATGCACTGCGCGAACAAGTTGTGGTGTGGATGATGCTCGAAATCGGAAAGAATAGGGCAGATGCCGAGTTCGAATTCGACCGCACTTCCGAATACATCAGCGACACCATCGATGCGGTTAAAAAACTCGACCGCGAATGTTCAAACCTCGAGCACGAAAGCGGCATTCTGGCGCAAATCCGTCGCGGTCCGTTGGGCGTTGCGCTGTGCATGGGCCCATACAATTATCCACTCAACGAGAGTTTCGCCACACTCATTCCTGCTCTCATCATGGGCAATACTGTGGTGTTCAAGCCCGCACGCTACGGCATTTTATTGCTCGAACCGCTCATCGAAGCATTTCGCACTTCTTTCCCAAAAGGTGTGGTTAATTTTCTGTATGGCGATGGAAAAGTCGTAGTAAAGGCCATTATGGAAACGGGCAAAGTTGATGTATTGGCCTTCATCGGTTCGAGTAAAACCGCCATCGAAATCAAGAAACTGCACCCGCGGCCCAACCGTTTGCGTTCAGTACTCGGACTCGATGCGAAGAATCCGGCGATCATTTTACCCGATGCCGAACTCGATTCGGCCGTTTCGGAATGCGTAAACGGCGCGCTTGCCTTCAACGGGCAGCGTTGCACCGCCCTGAAAATTATCTTCGTGCACGAAACGCGTGTGGAAGAGTTTCTACAACGTTTCACCGCCAAAATCGATGCACTCAAAGCCGGTTTGCCCTGGGCGAAAGATGCATACATCACACCCTTGCCCGAAACTGGGAAAATAGAATTTCTCGATGCCTTAATTGATGATGCGACAGAAAAAGGAGCATCCATCCAAAACAAACGCGCCGGGAAAATTGCGAATAACCTCATGTTTCCGGCGGTACTTTATCCGGTAAACGCTGCGATGCGTATTTACCACGAAGAGCAATTCGGACCCATCGTACCAGTTTGTTCGTTCACGCATACCGACGAAGTATTGCACTACATCACCAACAGCAATTACGGGCAGCAGGTGAGTGTATTCGGCCAATCGCCAGAACAACTGGCGGCGCTCATTGATCCGCTGGTAAACCAGGTTTGTCGGGTAAACATCAACACAAAATGCCAGCGCGGCCCCGATGTTTTTCCGTTCAACGGACGAAAAGATTCGGCCGAAGGAACACTCAGCGTCGGCGACGCCTTGCGGGTTTTCTCCATCCGTACCATGGTGGCCACCCGCGAAACACCCGAAAACAGAGCTTTATTTTCACACATCCTCGAGGAACGTATGAGCCATTTTTTATCGGATCATTACCTCATCTAACCTTTACAAACACGAAACGATATGTTACTTATTGCCGATAGCGGTTCTACCAAATGCGACTGGATGCTGATTCAGGACAATGCCGAATCGCTCAGTTTCAATACCATGGGATTCAATCCCTATTTCCATAACGAAGCGGTTATTTCGAACGCCATTCGCCAAAACACTGCCATGTGCGCATTTGCCGATCAGGTGAGCATGCTGTTTTTATACAGTGCCGGATGTTCGAGTAAAGAACTTAAACTGGTTGTGGAGCGTGCCCTGCGCTCGGTTTTTCCGAAAGCAAACATTTACGTCGATCACGATTTGATCGGTGCGGCATTCGCAACCTGGGATGATACGCCGGCCATTACCGGTATTTTGGGTACAGGTTCCAATTCCTGCTTTTTCGACGGCGATATTGTTAAGCAGGCCAACAATGGTTTGGGACTGGGTTACATTTTGGGCGATGAAGGTTCGGGCAGTTGGTACGGTAAAATTTTACTGCGCCAGTATCTTGCGAATGCATTGCCCGAAGAGTTGCATACTATTTTGCGTGATGAGTACAAGCTTAACCGCGAAACCATTGTGGAAGGTGTTTACATGAAACCACACGCAAATGTTTATCTGGCTTCGTTTATGAAGGTTCTATCAGACAACAAAGACAACGAATGGGTGCAGGAGTCCGTGAACAAAGGCATGGCCGAATTCATCCGCACGCACGTGCAGGTGTACAAGAATTACCAGCGCGTTCCAACCCACATGATTGGTTCGATTGCGTATAATTTCGAGGATAATCTTCGAAAGGTTGGAGAAACAATGGGTTTGCAGGTGGGCACCATTATTCAGAAGCCAATTTTTGGTTTGGTGAATTACCACATGAAACATCATTTTCAAAAGAAATAGAATTGTAAATGAAATTGATTTAGTAGTTTTTTTGTGAAAGAATCACAGAACAATGAGAAACAGGGGAAATTTAGGTTTAGACGCCATCATCGATAAGTTAACGAATAGCATCGAAAATGTCATTATGGGAGATGTTTTTGCGACAGAAATTTCAATTGTTTCAAATGAAGAAATAAAAAATATAACTAAAGCAAAAGGTTGGGTTTTTAACTGGAAAGCAGAGTTTGTTGAACCGACACGCGATGTTTATAAACTCTGCATCACAAATAATTCAGCAATCATTCAAGGATTAATTTGTGTTGAAGTTAAAATGGATCATGTTTACATTCACCTTATAGAAAGTGCTTCCTTTAACAAAGGGAAATCAAAAGTTTATTCGGGAGTTTCCGGAAATTTAGTAGCTTTTGCTTCTAAACTTTCTTTTCAACGTGGTTTTGAAGGAAATGTGTCGTTTCTATCAAAAACGCAATTGGTTCAACACTATGAACAATCGCTTGGGGCTTTTCACTTTGGCGGACGTGTAATGATAATAGAAACGCAAGCAGCACTTAAACTGATAAACAAGTATTTTCAATCATGAAAAAAATGAAAACAAATAAATCGGAATTAGACATTGATTTCTTGGGTGGGGAAGGGCCATTAACGGCAAATGAAGAAAAAGAAATAACTGAATATTTGAAGAAACAAAGGGAAGAATCGGCCAAACCCAATCCCAAAGGTTCTAAAAACAAAAATTTGGCCGCCTAGAAAGTGTTTATGCTTCATTTGATGTTATTTGTTAATCGCTGTTGAAGTGAGCGCTTAAAATAGTTGATTTGATATGATTGAGTTATCTACAAATAAGAACTCTGTTTTCAATACTGCAGTCGGCAGACTTGTCGAACTTCGATTGTTTAAAGGTGGTTGCGAAATCGCCGCCGATAACTGTCGTTTGAATGTTGAATTTTATGCACCGGGCTTGGTGCGCTTTCAATATGTGCGAAGAGATGAACGTTTCGACGGACATTCGTATGCCGTTGTTGGTAACGTGCAGGACATAGTTGTTAATGTATCTGAATCGGAAGAAAGCATTGAATTAGCTGATGCATTAGTTCGAGTTGTTATTCGAAAAAATCCATTGCGCATTTCCATTTATTCGCTGGATGGTGTTTTACTCAATGCCGACGATGAAGCATTCGGATGCAGCTGGCTTGGTAACGAAGTTACGCGCTACATGCAGGTGCAGGAAGGCGAGCGATTCATTGGGCTCGGCGAGAAAACCGGTCCGCTCGACCGCCGCGGAAGAGCTTATGTGAATTGGAATACCGACAATTTTGCCTACGGCGTTGATGCCGATCCGCTGTATGCCAGCATTCCATTTTACATGGGCGTGTTGAAGAACAAGGTGTATGGTATTTTCTTCGACAATTCGCACAAGACAACCTTTAATTTCGGAGCATCGAACCGACGATTCGTGTATTTCCAGGCCGAAGATGGTCCGATGAATTATTACTTCATCCATGCCGAAACGCCTGCGGGAATTCTCGAAAAATACACGCAACTCACCGGACGTATGGATTTGCCTCCGCTGTGGAGTTTGGGATTTCAGCAGTGTCGTTATAGCTACTATCCAGCCTCTGAAGTGCTTAATGTAGCGCAAAACTTCCGTAACCGCGGCATTCCAGCCGATGTCTTGTACCTCGACATTCACTACATGCAGGATTACAAGGTGTTTACCTGGAACAATACGCGTTTTGAAAATCCGGCTGCTTTTTGCAAAGCTTTATCGGATATGGGATTCAAGGTCGTTGTGATTCTTGATCCCGGCGTAAAAACCGAAGAAGGCTATACCGTTTT
>CANMGM010000123.1 GCA_947497195.1 Bacteroidota bacterium | reverse complement strand
GTTCCAAAGAAAAACTGCACCTATCTCAAACTTTACGATGCCTTGTCGGGGACGACTTGAGAAAACTTCCCCGGTAGACAACTGGGGCTTACCCTATCGGATAAGCGGGCAGAATCCCTATCGGGATTAAGCAGCCAGTGCGTAGTTGTTTTCGCCAGTTATTGGCTCGCGGATTGTATTTTCGGGTTAACCTCGCAACACCCGGCATGCTTACGCATCAATGCGCTTGCTGTCGAAACCTTTACGGCCCCAAAACTTTACAAAATTAATTTATTCAAGCCTTTCAAACGCATGAATTGAAAATTTATTTTCATCATTTTCCATAAATTTAACGCATCCAATAAAACACTTATGCGATTCGCTGCACCAATCCTCTTGCTTTTAAATATCATCATTGGTAATGACATCTCTGCTCAGAATTTTTGCAAGTCGGGTAGGGGCGACTCCATGCGCGATGCCGATGCCGCAGCACTCGATCCGCGCAGCGATTCCATAAACATTCGCCATTACACCATTAACCTCGACTTTTCGAATATGCCACAACCCGGCATCCAGGCCGCGTGCACAGTCGACTTTGAAGCCTTGGTTGATGGGATTACGCACATCACGCTCGATCTCGAAGGACTCACAGTGGACTCAGTTGTACAAGGTCAGGCAGGTGTTGCATTTACTCATGTTGGAAGTAAGTTGCACATTTTGCTTTCGCAGCAGTTAAATACAGGCGAAGCTTCCGATGTTACGGTGTATTATCACGGAATGCCTGTAGAAGATGCAAGCGGATTTGGCGGCTTCAGTTTTTCGGGGTCGTATGCCTACAACATCGGCGTTGGATTTGAGGCCGATCCACACAATTTCGGCCGGGTCTGGTTTCCGTGCTTCGACAATTTTGTAGAGCGCAGCACCTACACCTGCATCGTAAAAATGCCCGAAAATTATCGCGCCTATTGTGGCGGTATGTTGGTGAGTAATGCAGTGGAAAGTGGGTTTCGAACGATGGTATGGGATCTCAACCAAGAAGTTCCATCCTATTTGGCTTCGGTTGCCGTGGCGCCTTATGCCGAGGTAAACGACACTTTCAATAGCATCGTAAATCCTTCGCTACCGGTTGTCCTCGCTGCCTTGCCGGCCGATACTACTGCGCTGAAAAATGCATTTGTAAGCCTCGAACCGATTTTCGAAGAGTTTGAAACCCATTTTGGCCCATACCGTTGGGATCGCATCGGATATGTGCTCGTTCCATTCCAGGCCGGAGCAATGGAACATGCTACAAACATTGCCTTTATGCGCGATCTGGTTCCGTTTGGCGCTGCTTCCAACCAGCACATCATGGCGCACGAATTGGCGCATCACTGGTTTGGCGATCTGGCTACTTGCCGTACCGCATCCGAAATGTGGCTCAACGAGGGCTGGGCATCCTATACCGAAAGGCTTTTCGACGAATGGCTTATAAATAGGTCAACATACGATGCTAATGTTCGGAACAATCACAAGGAAATGCTCCAGTTTGCCCATGTGCGCGATGGCGGATACTGGCCTTTGAACAACGTGCCGCATGCTTATACCTACAGCAACCATACCTACGAACTTCCTTCCGATAAAATCCACACACTGCGAACCTATATGGGCGATTCGCTTTTTTATGCAGGTTTACGACATTATTTAAACACCCATCTTTTTACGCATGCCACATCCGAAGATCTGGAAAATGCATTGGAACAGGAAACCGGTCTCGACTTGAGCAGTTATTTCGACGACTGGATCGAAACGCCAGGCTGGGCAGGCTTTGAAGTGGATTCGTTTCGGTATGAACCGGGCGAAGTGGGAATGGTTGAGGTTTTTTATAGCCAGAAATCGGCCGGTAATTCGCACACATTCACGAATGTTCCGTTCGAGGTTAGTCTGATGTTCAGCGATTTTAACAGTATTGAATCTTCACAGGTGTTAAGTGGTCCAAACGGGAGTTTTTCGGTTGAATGCGCCACTGAACCCTTGTTTGTATTTTTGAACCGCAATGAAGGAATTTCCCAAGCGGTTACAGCCGACGAACGAATGCTGAAACTGCCTGGTAATGTTGCACTCAGCAATGGATTATCAGAAATTTATGTTGAGGATATAAGCGATTCGGCTTTTGTGCGTGCCGAACATTATTGGGTAGCGCCCGATCCCTTCAAACAACCCTATGCGATGTATCGTTTATCGCCCAACCGCTATTGGAAATTTGACATTCATCCCAAAGGGGATTTTAAGGCCAGGCTTAAGATAAATTTCAATGGAAGAACAACTACAACCGATGCCGGATGGCTCGATCACAATTTAATTACCGACGAATCGAAACTCGTTTTGCTTTACCGTAAAGACAATTCTGCCGACTGGCAGCCTTTGAATGCAGAAGTAACGACTTATGGAAACCTTACCGATAAATTCGGGAAAATAGAGCTTGATAGCTTAATGGCCGGAGAATATACACTGGCCGAGCAGGATAGCAGTTTGGGTTTGATTCCTTTTGAAAGCAATGCGAATGAGGAATCACTGTTATTGAATCCGAATCCTGCAACCGATTTCATTGATGTAAATTGTAGCGCATCTCAAGTAAAATCGCTTGAGTTAATTTCAGTTGACGGAAGGAGTCTGGGATTTGTTTATCCAGATTTCAATAATCCCAGTGTTTGCTTGCCTTTGAGTCATTTAGGTGCGGGGATTTATGTTGTGAAAGCAAAAATGCAATCGGGTAAAACAATTTCAGCGCGTTTTATTAAGAATTAGCAGGATTAATTATGAAATAGGGCTAGTCGGATTCGACCCTAAACGGATTCGACTGCGTTTATCTGTTTTGTCGATGCCCAAAAGAAATAAACCCAAAATGCAATAAACAATACTCCGGTCTGTGCTTCCAACATCGCTTCTACTTGTAAATTGAACGCAACAAGTAGAATAAATAAAATGGCTACATTGTTTTTTGTGAAAAAGAAATGTCTAATCACGCTTCCCAACCAAATCAATAAAACAAAGAGTCCCACTAATCCAGCCATAACAGCCGTTTGTAAAAACTGATTGTGCGAATTTAGTTCGTACTTTTCGGCTCCTTCATAGCCAAGTTGCACGTATTTTCTAACTTGTGCATCGTGCGTATGTTCGATACCCACCCCCAGGACAGGATTTTCCTCAATGAGCTCCAATGATGCATGCCAAACCAGCATTCGAAGGCCTGAACTCTTTTCCGAATCGGAATTTAATTTTCCTTCGGCTAATGAATTAGACATTTCGGTAAATCGTTTCCCCAGTGCTGGCGCCGCTAGTAAAACAACAATAAATATTGAACAAAAAGCAAGAACCAGAAGGGATGCCTGCTTCCACTTTCGTTCACGTACCACTAAGTTATAAGCTAAATAAGCATAAATAAGCAAAGTGCACAGTATGCCGGCTTTTGATGCAAGCAGAAAAACTCCCAAGGTAAAGATTCCTGAAACGATGAATACGATTTTCTTACCGAGCCAATGTTGCACATCCTCGTTTAAAAACAGAAATAACAAACACAAATCGAGGTAAAGCGTAAAGTAACTTGGGTGCATGTTAAATGAAAACCGTGCTCCAAGAAAATGCATGATACCAACCGAATTCTCATCTATAACAGTATTGGCTATCTCATGCACATAATTGTAAATTCCAATTGCAAAACATTCTATCAAGCCCCACATCGATCCGGCAATGAAGAATAATGCGGTTATACAGATAATTTTCGGAGTAATCTTTTTGGGTAAAATGAGTGCGAAGAGAATCGGAAAAATCAACAAACCCAGTTTGGTCGAAACCAAGGCGAATGCATATCCCTTGTTCTGCGCAAAAAGAGCTGAAAAAAAGAAAATCAAAAAAAAGAATAATCCCGATTGAAGAACTATGTTTTCTTTTATCGCATTAAGAGCAGCTTTCCCACTACCAGAAATTATCGAAGTGATGAAAAAGATACCTACTGCATAGGGAACAAGCTTCGGTGCAAAGGGAAGCAGAAAGGCAATCAGAAACAAGGTTTGTGCCGGAGGATTAATACCAGTAAGCCTGTTTCGGATAGTGCTTGCTAGCCCACGTTTGCGGAGCCCAATAACTAAAGAAGACAGATTTGAATCAGTTCTGCCTATTTTATCCAAGGTATTGCAATTTAAAATTCACGTATCTAAGTTAAAAAAGATGCTGAATTATACATGCAACGATTTGCATCGCTAGCGCAAGTAATTGCGTTATTTCGCAATACTTACTGCACGCGTTTCACGAATCACCGTTACCTTCACCTGGCCTGGATACGTCATTTCGTTCTGAATCTTCTGAGAAATCGTGAACGAAAGCATTTCGGCGTCCTTATCGGTAACCCGTTCACTTTCTACGATTACACGAAGCTCTCGTCCGGCCTGAATGGCATACGTACTCGAAACGCCCGCTTGAGACATGGCTAGTGCTTCCATGTCTTTCAATCGCTTGATATAGCTTTCGACCACTTCGCGACGCGCACCAGGACGCGCACCTGAAATGGCATCACAAACCTGCACGATGGGAGAAATCAAACTGGTCATCTCAATCTCGTCGTGGTGAGCACCAATTGCATTGCAAACCTCTGGTTTCTCCTTAAACTTCTCGGCGAGTTTCATACCGAGAATTGCATGTGGTACTTCCGGCTCATCGTCGGGCACTTTACCTATATCATGAAGCAAGCCTGCACGTTTAGCAAGTTTTACGTTCAAGCCAAGTTCGGCAGCCATAATTGCACACAGGTTCGCCACCTCGCGGCTGTGTTGCAAGAGGTTTTGTCCGTACGACGAACGGTATTTCATACGCCCAACCATGCGGGTTAATTCGGGATGCAAGCCGTGAATACCTAAATCGATGCAGGTACGCTTACCGGTTTCAGCAATTTCTTCCTCAATCTGGCGCTTAACTTTTGCTACGACTTCTTCGATGCGTGCCGGGTGGATACGACCGTCTGTTACCAACTGATGCAATGCTAAACGGGCAATTTCGCGACGCACCGGATCAAAACAACTTAAGATGATGGCCTCGGGGGTATCGTCGACAATAATCTCAACGCCTGTAGCCGCTTCGATTGCACGGATGTTTCGTCCTTCGCGACCAATGATGCGGCCTTTCACTTCATCGTTTTCGATATTGAAAACCGATACCGAATTCTCAACGGCATGCTCGGTAGCTACGCGCTGAATGGTTTGCACCACAATACGTTTGGCTTCCTTGTTGGCCGTTAATTTGGCCTCTTCCATGATGTCTTTGATGTGCGATGCAGCTTCGGTGGTGGCTTCGCTTTTCAGCGCTTCTACCAATTGACCTTTGGCATCTTCGGCCGATAAACCTGCGATGATTTCGAGCTGCTCAACCTGCTTGCGGTGCATCTTTTCTACATCTGCCTGTTTTTTCAGGATGAGTTCCTGCTGCGTTTTCAAATTTTCTTTCGCAGCATCGAGTTCGCTTTGCTTGCGGCGGGTTTCTTCAATCTTTTGGCTGAGTGAACTCTCTTTCTGTTTCGCCCTGTTCTCGCTTTGCTGTACCTCTTGGTTTCTTGCCTGAATCGTTTTCTCGTGCTCGGCCTTGAGTTGTAAAAACTTCTCCTTGGCCTGGAGCATCCGCTCGTTTTTGATGAGCTCGGCTTTCGCCTCGGCTTCTTTTAGCAAGCCTTCACTTTTGTTTTCGATAGATTTGCGCAGCACCGTGGTAGCAAGGCCATAACCCGCTCCCAGTCCGGCGACAATTACAATCAGATAAATTACGATTTCCATTGTTCGTCTGTTCTTTACGAAAAAACTCCGAAGTAGGATTTAGAACTATTGCGATTCGGGCATTGATGTTTCAATCAGATGATGGAGCGCGGTTATTCGCTCACTCATGGCTGTATGAAAATGTTCGCTTTGCTGATCGATATCGAGTAATTGCGTTACTAATTGGAGCGATGCCATGGCAAATAAATCCTGCATGTCGCGTACCCCAAAACGCTGTTCCATAGAGCGCAGGGTTTCGTTTATCAATTCGGAGGCACGGCGAGCAGTTTCGGCTTCCTGCTCCTTCAATCGGAGCGGATAAACGCGGCCTGCAATCTGTACTTCGATGGATAAATCCTGCATCGTTTCGTTCGTTATCGGTTCAACAGCGCAAGACACTGGTCAATGTCGCGAATCATCTCGTCCAGGCGAATCTTAACTTCACCAGTATCTGCCGGTTGTTCTGCTTGAACCGCCCCTGCATGCCTGAACAATCTGAGTTCCTCACCCAACATTCGAATTTCTTCCTGTTGTTTGTGATTTTGTTCTGTTAAATGTTGATTTTCAGTTTTCAATCCCGAAATCTCGGTCATAAATCCCTGCTGCAAAGTTATCATTTTTTTGATCTTTGCCTCAAGAAGTTCTGTCTTTTTAAGCAATTCCGACATTAAATTCCTGTAGAGTTTATACCTGTTGATTTCGGACTCAAAAGTATTTATTTCTCCTCGTGCGTTTCTTTCTGCTTTGAAATAATTTGCAACATACTTATTCACCTTGTGAAAAACCGGCCGTTTCTCCGTTCGATTTTAGGGCTTCTGATGAGTCTTAGCGCTTCAATTTCAGGCGCTCAGACGCTCGGTATGCCCTTTCGCGGGGCCGAGCACATCACTTCGGGCTATGGCGAAATTCGGCCCAATCACTTTCATTCCGGAATCGATTATGCCTTGCCAGTAGGGAGGGAATTGCTAGCCGTTGATCAGGGCTGGATAAGCCGCATACGTATGTCGTCGCGTGGTTATGGGAAGGCCATTTATGTCGACCATCCGCAGGGATTGACGAGCGTTTATGCGCATTGCTCCAAGTTTAACCCCGAAATTGAAGCATACGTTCGCCAGATT
>CANMGM010000122.1 GCA_947497195.1 Bacteroidota bacterium | reverse complement strand
TTCGCGAGGAATTAGAGCGGATTGACATCAACAACCTCACACCGGTTGAAGCGTTGTTGAAGCTCGAATCCATTAAACGACTTACCGGCGGAAAATAATTTTTCAAAATTCGTTTTGCAGAAATCGAATTTGTTT
Source organism: Bacteroidota bacterium (assembly GCA_947497195.1). Lineage (GTDB taxonomy): Bacteria > Bacteroidota > Bacteroidia > M30B66 > M30B66 > CAMCXT01. The sequence continues at coordinate 6,763 of CANMGM010000122.1, read as the reverse complement.
TACTTTTGCCATCCCAATGCGAAAGTAGCTCAGTTGGTAGAGCACGACCTTGCCAAGGTCGGGGTCGCGAGTTCGAATCTCGTCTTTCGCTCCAAGCGCCGATAAGGCGCTTTTTTGTTTTTAGTTATTGAGAAGCTGAATTCGAAAAAGAATACGGATAGTATCAATCCCATACAAAATAGGTTAGTTGATCCACGCTAATACGTTTAACTTCATCATACCTTTCATCGGATATATACATTCTCCAAAGTCCCGGCTCAATACAAACATATTTGCTATTGTAACTATCAACCAAAGCGTTTTGTGCAGCCACAGTTTTCGGATAAATTACTGATGTAATGCACATATCGGCTTTATCAAAGTAATGCAAAACCATATACTCTTCGATGTTTAAAACCAGGTATTCGGTCCCATCCGGCGCGAGTGAAACTCGTGGGGCTAAATCGATGAATTCAGTATAAATCTCGCTTTTCGTTGAACCTAACCTTGCCTGTGAAAATGACGCAAAGGGAACAAGCAAAATGAACAACACTATTTTTTTCATATTCTGAAAATTGAATACGTGGATGATATCTATTCCTTCTCAATACGAGGATATAGACCGACATTGCTGTGCTGCAAATCAAATTTCAGGCCCTAACAATGTTTAATTAAAAAAGTAAGATAATCAGGCAGCTTTCGTTAAATCGAGAATATGTATTGGACCTGAATTGCATGAATGCAAAGCGTTATAAACATGCAAATTGTATCAGGGTTAATTCCGAGAAATGTTGCCTCATTTAATCTTCGAGCCAACTGGCAAACTTCCATTGAGCAATTTGATTTTAAAACAGGAAGCTAATGTTAAGAAGTGGTAACTGATATAAGAGCGGGATGTTCAATATAGGGGAATTTGTGACCCCGGCCTGTTTAAAGTTCTGTATGGGTATTTTACCGAACAAGCCCCTTTTTTGAACCGGGAAATACACAAACCTGTTGTTAAAGTTTTGATGGGGCTTTGTCTTTAGTGCGTTAGGACTATAATACTGCATTGGCAGGGGATAATATACTTTCTGGTTAATCAGATATAATTATCCGATACATTGTTGTTTGTAAGTGCTTTATGATTATCCGTTTTTAAACGTTTATATACGACTGATAAGGCTCATGCGTCGTAACTTTGCAGTATGGGGAGGAGGAGTGGCGGACCCCTACGAAATAAAAGCCAATCTATTCATTATCAATAATATAACAATTTGAATTTAGGCGCTCGATTTCCGTTTCTTAATAAATCGTTCCAAACGAACTGCCGTCGATTCATCTGCCGCTTCAAAAACAGCCTTTAACTCCCAGTCTGACGGTCGACTAGAATATTTTTCTTTTGTATTTGTATTGTGCTGCGCCATGGATCGGCAGAATAGCCCACATAATACCTATTTATGGTATTTGAAAATAGTATATAAATGTAGCTTTTCTTTAACAAAGCGGGACTCCAACCAGCTGAGCACAACATTAGCCTCATCCAAAACAAAAAAGGCCCGCATCGCTGCAAGGCCTTTCTTTTCTGGCTCCTTCTCTTGGGCTCGAACCAAGGACCCTCTGATTAACAGTCAGATGCTCTAACCAGCTGAGCTAAGAAGGAATTTTGAGGGCGCAATAATAGGACAATTTCGGGTATGGAACAAATTTTCAGATGAAAATATGGGGAATATTTTTTATCTATTCATTATCAATGCAATATTTTAACTGAGTTCCTGCAAATCCTGCAACCTGCGATACACGCCTTGTTGTTGCATCAGTTCGCTATGTGTGCCGCGTTCGGCTACAATGCCATCGTGCAGAACCAAAATCTCATCGGCATTGCGCACGGTCGATAATCGGTGTGCGATAACCAGTACTGTTCTGTTTTTCATCAATTCGGCGATTGCTTCCTGCACGGCTTTCTCACTTTCTGTATCGAGTGCCGAAGTGGCTTCGTCGAGAATGAGAATAGGTGGGTTCGAATACAGCGCTCTTGCTATGGCAATGCGTTGCCGTTGTCCTCCACTCAAACGCGAACCACGGTCGCCAAGTACGGTATCGAAACCCTGTTCCATCTGCTCAATAAATTCAAGCGCATGGGCATTTCGCGCGGCAATCCTAACGGCGTCCATATCGGGCAGGGCATTACCCATTGTAATATTATTAAGTACCGTATCGTTGAATATTACCGGGTCCTGATTCACAAAACCAATCTGGCTGCGCAATGCATCCTGACTGAGCGTGCGGATATCTACTCCATCGAGTAAAATCGTCCCTTCATTGGGATCGTAAAAGCGAAGCATTAAATCGGCGATGGTCGACTTTCCCGAACCGCTCTTCCCCACCAATGCCAGATTCTTTCCGCGCTGCAGCACGAAATTGATGTTCGTCAACACCGCATCCGCCTCGTATTTAAAACCAACCCCTCGGAATTCAACCAAAGCCTCGAACCGCACCGATTTACCTGCATTCTTCTGGTCTTCAATCGCCACAGGCGCATCGAGAATAGCGAAAATGCGCTCGGCCGAAACTGCGCCTTTCTGCATATTTGAAATTGCCGTACTGATATTTTTTGCAGGCTGTAAAATCTGTGAATACAGCGCCAGGTAGGTAATAAACATCGAACCCGAGAGCTCGCCTTCGATAACCAAATTTCCACCATACAAAACCAACACAACAATCACCACAACCCCCATTATTTCTGAAAGCGGTGAAGCCAACTCGCGCTGGTTGAAAAGTGCTTTGCTGTTTAACGTAAAACCGGCATTAATCTGGCTGAATTTCTCGCGAAAAACCTTCTTCGCACGAAATGCCTGAATGATGCGGATTCCACTGAGTGTTTCGTCGGTATGCTGCAGAATGCGTCCCAACATTTCCTGACTGAAATAGCCTTTTCGTTTGAGTTTGCGCGATAGTGTGGAAATGAAAAATCCGGCAATCGGGAAGAAGATAACCGTGAACAACGTCAGCTTAGCCGAAATGAGAAACAAGGTGAAGAAATATGCTACAATCACAAAAGGATCGCGCAGAAAAATCTGGAACGAATTGATGACCGAAACCTCTATTTCCTGCACGTCGTTGGTCATGGTCGAAAGCACATCACCCTTGCGGTTGCGGTTAAACCAGGTAAGCGACTGGTCGGTAACTTTTTCATACAGATGATTGCGCAGGCGCTGCAGGAGATTCATCTTCAAACGCACCAAAACACGCGTTCCCAAATAGCGAAACAGATTCGACAGCACCGTGGCGGTAGCTATGATAGCGCATACCAGGCCAAGTGCGTACATCTTGCCCGATTCAAGGGCGAGTTTTCCTACAAAATGGTTAAAAGCATTTCCTGCATACGATGCGCTCAATTCAAATTCGGGTAAGGGCTCAACCGCAATTGCTTCACCAGTGCCAAACAGAAGGTTGAGCATGGGGATGAGCATCGTGAAATTGACAATCCCCAGTACAATCCCGAGTACCATAAATACAATGTACTCGGGCAAGTAATGGTGAATGGGTTTGACGTATGCCAGCAATCGGCGGAGTACCTTCATGTACAAAGGAAACGTAAAGTGCGGCAAATTACGAATTTACTTTGCTTCGTTATGATGCAAAGTAATTGAAATGGGCATTCTCTTCAATTCAATCCAATTATGAATATAGAAATGCATTGTTCGATCTACTCAAAATCGCACCCCATTGTTTAGAAATATCTTCATGAAGATAAGTACTGAAGAGAGGACGATGAGAAATTTGTTTTCGATTTGGCCGGTTTCGGGCATCTTATAAATCATGATCATTTTATTTTTCATCGCATTGATGAAAATTGAAATGACAACAATAAACATAGTTGTAACGGTGGCGAGGTTCAGAATAAACGAGCCATCACCGAAATAAATCATTGTTACTCCCGAACATATTAACCAAGGGAGAAAAACTATCTGAAACAGATAACTAAGCCGTTGTTCGTTTTTATGAATGTGTTGGGTGCTGTTGGTAATCTGAACGAATGATTTTGCTACGATTGAACCAATGAAAATCAGAATAATCGAGGCGATAACGGAAAAAATCAACTTTACAAAATCATCGAAATACATATAGTCGGCAACAATCCCTAAATACGAAGCATTGATACCTTGCGAATTCGCTTTTATTGGCATGAGAATCATTTGCGCTGCAAAAAAATTGAAGAAATGAATTCCCATCCAAAGCCAGAAAAGTTTTAGAATACCCGGACGTTTTCGGTAAAGGCGCTGAATAACGAGGCCTGCAATTCCGCCAACTAAACAATAAATTGGCCCAGCAGAGAATGTTTTGATAACAGGTTCAATTTCCCACAGTGAGTAATTTTGGGTGAATTCAACCTTAAAAAAGAACAACTTGTAAAACAAATTGTGTCTTTTGGCGAAGAGCGATGTCACGAGAAAAAATGAAACATATACAATAGCAAATGATGCCATGTAGGCAACCGAAGAATTGATGATTCGGTTATTTCGCTCCTGCTCTTCCGAATTTATTTTGCCCGGTAATTTCTCGGTAAAATCTATGATATCGTCGCTATAATCCATTGGTTTTTCAAGGGCAGTTTATCCAAAAATAGAAAAAAACTTATAAAGTGAAAATTTAAATCAGGCAAGCGATACTGCGAAAATGATAAAATCAAACTTATATCTAAGGCCTATGCGGAAATCATTCTTAACAATTTCCTGTTGCTACGCACAATATGCGTTAAGGTGAAATTTAGGTTAAAGGCATTTAGTCCTTTATGCATTCGTTGATTTGCTAGCTATTCTGTAAAAATAGCGCTGTGAAAATTAATTTTTTTTCCTCATGAAGGAAATGTAATTTCGCATCCTCAAATTTTTAAGGTATGACACGTAAATTCAGTATTTTGAGTATAGGGCTCATCGCTCTGAGCTCCGCTGTTTTTGCTCAAACAGGCGCAAAGAAACCCGCATCCCCTGCAAAAAAAGAAAATGTAGCTCCGGTTGCAGTTCCCGCTCCTGCTCCGGCACCGATTGATCCGGTATTGCTTACCGTTGGTGGCGATGCCGTGACAAAAAGCGAGTTCGAAAGCATCTATCATAAAAACAACCCAAAGGATGCACCCGATGACCGCAAGGCGCTCGAAGACTATCTCGAGCTGTTCATCAATTTTAAACTAAAGGTTAAAGCAGCAAAGGTACTTGGGAAAGATACAACCCAAGCGTTCAACAACGAATTGAAAGGATACCGCAAGCAGCTGGCAGCACCGTATTTGTCTGATAAAGATGTGAACGAGCGCCTTATCGAAGAGGCATACGAGCGCATGAAAAAAGATGTGAAAGCCAGTCATATTCTTATTAAACTTCCTGCCGACCCAACACCGAAAGATACGCTGCAGGCCTACAATAAAGCTATTTCTATCCGCAACCGCGTGGTAAAGGGTGAAAACTTTGCTGATTTGGCCCGTCAGAATTCCGACGATCCTTCAGCAGCGCAGAATGGAGGCGATTTGGGCTATTTTACATCCATGATGATGGTCTATCCTTTCGAAACTGCTGCCTACAAAGCTAAAGTTGATGAGGTAACGATGCCGGTTCGCACCAAGTTCGGATACCACATATTGAAAGTTACTGATATTCGCGATGCACAGGGGCAGGTAAAATGTGCGCACATCATGGTGAAAATTGCCGAAAACGCGAAGGATTCAGTTATACAGTCTGCTCGCAAAAAAATCGACGAGGTAGCTTCTAAAATTAAAGCAGGAGAAGACTTTGGTGCATTGGCTCAGAATTATTCCGATGACCGCACTTCGGGGAAAAATGGCGGACAATTGCCTTGGTTCGGGACCGGAAAAATGGTACCCGAATTCGAAAAAGTTGCCTTCGAGTTGAAAGAAAACAACCAGGTTTCGGAACCTGTGCGCACACAATACGGATGGCACATCATCAAGCGTCTTGAACGTAAAGGAATTCAGCCCTTCGACGAACTCAAATCGGAGCTGAAACAAAAAATTTCCAAAGATTCACGCTCTCAAGTGAGCCGCAACGCTGTTGTAGCTCGCGTTAAAAAGGAGAATAATTTCAGCGAAGACGCCAAAGCATTCTCCGAATTTCTAGCCAAAGTTGATACATCGTACCGCAACGGCAAATGGTCGGCCGATGCCGCAAAGGGTCTCATTAAACCGTTATTCTCATTAGGTACAGAAAAATACACCCAGGCCGATTTTGCAAAATTCATCGCCGATAACCAAAGCAAGCAGGCCAAAGATGCCAACGTAGAAGGTTTGGTGCGCAAAGCCTACGAAGGTTACCAGACCGACAAAATAATTGCTTACGAAGATGCACGTTTGGAGCAGAAATATCCTGAATTCCGTTTATTGATGCAGGAATACCGCGATGGCATTCTCCTGTTCGATATTACAGACGAAAACGTGTGGTCGAAAGCCATCCGTGATAGTGCCGGATTGGCGGCTTTTCACGATCAGAACCGGTCGAAATATATGTGGGATCAACGTGCGAAAGCTGTAGTGTACCAGTGTAAAGATGCGGCCACAGCTGAAAAAACACGTAAAATGGTAGCGAAACGTATTAAGAAAAAGCTCACTACCGAGGCCATTAAAAATGAAATCAATGCCTCTTCGCAACTCAATCTGCAAGTCGAAGAAGGTTTGTTCCTCAAGGGCGACAACGAAAACGTGGACGCAAATCCATGGACTGTTGGAATTAGTCCAAACACAACCCGCGCGGATGGTTCGGCGGTATTTGTTGAGTACCTTTCAATCCTCGAACCA
>CANMGM010000121.1 GCA_947497195.1 Bacteroidota bacterium | reverse complement strand
CGTCCTATTTCGCGATAGTGAGCTTGTAATATGAGAAGGTGTTATCGAGGAGTGGAGATGTGTTTCCTGTGAAATTGAAAGTTTCGGTTTCTGAACCAACAAAACACGTTTTCGATTGGCTTCCATGCATAATCCTAACAGGTAGTTTAAAATCTTTGTTGGCCTTTACCACGCGAAGTGAAACGGAATAGCCGGTTTTAACTTTTGTTGTCTTTACCAATAACTCGGGAGGATCAACATTTTTTAGATAACAATCGAAGAAAGCAGGATTTACTCCATCCATGTTTTTACAGAACCAATTTACGATGCTAGCAGTGCTTAATTTCGTAAACCTATGTTCTTGAGCGAATGTGAATATTAATGAATCCCAAGTCTGCGCGCTAGAGGCGAATTTACTCAAGGTATGAAGCATGAGGGCGCCTTTCGCATACATATCAATTTCAGCTTCCTCTTTCCCGCTTAAAATCGCCGCCTTGTTTTCGACTAGGCGCTCCTTTGCAGCAATGTATTTTATTGCCGAAGCTTCACCAAAGCGGCATTGCACGTATTTCATTTCTGCATAGGTGCAGAATGCTTCCTGGAACCAAAAATCGGCTGGAGTTTCGGCTGTTAACGAATTGCCCCACCATTCGTGCGCACTTTCGTGAATAAGAATAAAGTCGAACCAGATCCCAACGCCCGAATAATCGTCGCTGCGGTAACCATCTTTGTACCCATTACCATATGCAATAGCGCCCTGATGTTCCATGCCGGCATAGAAGGTTTCGACCACCGAAAATCCATCGTTCTCGCAGGGATAATGGCCATACGCTTTTTCGAAGCATTGCAGCATCGGAATGGTTTGCACGAATTGCTTTTTTGCCGCTTCCAAATTTGAGCGCAAAGGGTAATAATCGATCGCCAGTACAGAGCCATCATTTCGCTTCAATACTTCCGAATAATGCGCATAATCGGCAATGTTGACGGTAATGTTGTACAGGTTTATTGGATAGGTAGTTTGCCAGGTTGTTATGCGGTAAGCACCTTTAACCGTATCGTCTATTAATTTACCATTTCCTTTGAAAAACAGGCTGGCCGGATAGATGCAGCTAAACTGAACGGAATCGGCCTCCTGCAAATGATCTGGCGGAGCCGGCCACCAAACCGAGGCGCCCAATCCCTGGCAACATACACCCAGCCAGGGATTTCCTTTTGCATCGCTGCGCCAAACCATGCCTCCATCCCAGGGTGGGTTTTTAGCTTCCTGCGGGGTGCCTGAATATGCAAAATAGAGAACGAAATGTCCGCTCGCGTTTGCCTTAAAAAACAAGGTATTGCCTTTTCTGGAATACGAAATGGAAGAAGGAATACCAATGCTATCGAATTTCAGTGGCTCGCGCAGACGAATCGAAAACGTATCGCCGCTTGCGCAATTCCAAATTTGTTGAACCGAAGCGATGATAGACTGCGTGGCAAAATCGGGTTCCATGCGAAAGTTGAGTTGGCGCAGGTCGGGTTTTGCGAAAAGTATTACAGCTGTAAGCAGCTGGCAGATGAGGAGAGTGAAACGCATAAGCCTAAATAAACAAAAAACGCCGGAATAACCGGCGTCGTATACTTTAAATCGTGTAAAGGCTTACAAAATTCCTTTCTTGTCGATGCGACGAAGTGCTTCGGAGATACCGATTTTGTTTATGGTACGCAATGCAGATGTAGATAGACGAATGGTAATCCATACATCTTCTTCGGGAATGAAGAACTTCTTCGTAACGAGATTCGGATTAAATCTACGTCTGGTTTTGCGGTTTGAAAACGAAACGTTGTTGCCCGAAATGGCTTTCTTTCCTGTGAGTTGGCAAATCTTAGACATAATCCTGATTTTTTAAAAGGGCTGCAAAGTACGTGAATCTGTTTTAAAGAATCAAGTGCGACAGCGAAAAAATTTTCAATTCAAGATAAACTTCTTGTCGAGCTGCAATTCCATCTTGCGCGATTGAATCAATAACTTCAACTCATTGCTCAACCAGATCTGCCGCTTTTGTTCGCTTTCGAGCTGAATGAGCCTGTATTTCTTTTCCGGATGCATCCCCAAAATAATTGCGGCTTCATATGATGAAAGCAAGATTTCGGTTTGCTCAATTTCATCCGGCTTTTTCCCCAAACTGAGGTATTCGTGCAGCAACATTCCAAGATTTGAACTATGCTCAAACAGAGTACTTTCTATCCGCTTGCCCACCAGGCCTTCGCTGTAAAGTTTGTCTTCTAATGAATTTGTGTACGATTGGATTTCGAAAACACCAATTCCCTCTACTGTAATATCCAGCTCGCCTCCGGGATAACGATTCAATACTTTATGCAAGCGCACCTCAGAACCGTAATTGCCGGGAGTTACATTGTCGATGTACGGAATACCGAAGGACGTATTTCCAAGCTCAATATCTTGAATTAGCTGCTTGTAGCGCGGTTCGAAAATATGCAGGTTGAAAAATTCGCCGGGAAAAACAACAGCATTCAAAGGGAAAATTGGTATCCGCTCCATAAACCACTCAATTTTACGTTGCAAGTAAACAAGTTTTTGCATCACTTGTTTTATATTTATTGTCAAAAATTCTGAATCGTGAATCATTCGAAACTAGAATCGGTAATTGTAAGTTTACGCGCTGCAGCCTTGAAACTGCAATCGGAAAATCATTATCAGTGGGGGCACATGGGTTTCTGCAATTGCGGTTACCTTGCGCAGGAAATTAGCGGAAAACAGGCACAGGAAATTCATAAATCGGCTTTGCAGAAACCGGGCGACTGGCGCGATCAACTGCGCGAATATTGTCCGGCCTCGGGTTTACCGATGGATGGAATAATTTCAATAATGGAGGATGCCGGATTCTCTGTTCAGGATTTAATCAACCTCGAACGCCTCGATGATCATCGCGTGCTGAAACGGGTAGGAAGGGGGACTTTGAGTCACAATAGCAAGCAGGATGTGATCGACTATCTTAACGCTTGGGCATCTATTTGTGAAGAAGAATGGCTCGGATCGGTGAAACTGACCATCATGAATTCAGAACTTTTATCAGTTTGAATTCGGGTGCAATCATTTAGCTTTGCTGCAAGGATAACATCGACTTGAAGCAGGATCAACCCAAACGCAAAGAACAGGAGCGCGCCGTATTGGTCGGACTAATTACCCGCAGCCAAAACGAGCAACTTTTAATCGAATACCTTGATGAACTTGCATTTCTGGCAGAAACAGCCGGTGCTGTGCCCATTAAGCGCTTCACTCAAAAACTCGATCATCCCGATTCGCGCAGTTTCGTTGGCTCCGGAAAGCTTCAGGAAATCATCGACTTCATAGAATCAACTGAAATCGATGTGTTGATTTTCGATGACGAACTCAGTCCTTCGCAACTGCGTAACCTCGAAAAGGCCGTCAAAATCAAGGTGCTTGATCGCAACAGCCTCATTCTCGACATTTTCGCATCACGGGCGCGAACCTCGCATGCCAAAACACAGGTAGAGCTTGCCCAATATCAATACATCCTACCACGATTAACCCGCATGTGGACGCACCTCGAACGGCAAAAAGGCGGTATCGGGATGCGCGGTCCGGGCGAATCGCAAATCGAAACTGATCGCCGGATAATCCAAGATAAAATTGCCTTGTTGAAGGAAAAACTTCGCCATATCGACAAGCAAATGGCCACGCAACGCAAAAATCGCGGCGAGTTGGTGCGTGTTGCATTGGTTGGTTATACGAATGTTGGGAAGAGTACCATCATGAATCTCATCAGCAAATCGGAAGTATTTGCAGAAAATAAGTTGTTCGCAACACTTGATACAACCGTGCGCAAGGTAGTGCTCGATCAGATTCCGTTTCTGTTGTCTGATACGGTTGGGTTTATCCGTAAACTGCCTACTCAATTGATTGAATCGTTCAAATCGACATTGGACGAAGTGCGTGAGGCTGATTTGCTGGTTCACGTGGTCGATATTTCGCATGCTTCGTTTGAAGATCACATCCGTGCAGTGAACGAAACGCTCAAAGACATTGGCTGCCTCGATAAGCCAACGGTGATGGTGTTTAATAAAATCGATGCGTTTCGTTATACCCCCAAGGAAGATTCGGATTTAAGTCCAATGTCCCGCGAGAACATTTCGCTCGACGAATGGAAACGCAGCTGGATGGCACGGCACAACGATCCGGCAATTTTCATTTCGGCCACAGCGAAGGAGAACATTGAGGCTTTTCGCAAGCTGCTAACGGCCGAAGTGCGTCGCATGCACATGATTCGTTATCCGAATTACATGCCGGGGCATCTGCAGCACTATACCGATTATGAGGAGATGGCAAAGAAGTTTTCGGACGAGAATAATCTTTGATTGCTTTGCATAGAATCGAATCGGAATTGGAGAAGAATTTGAATTTTTACAAACCGAAATTATGGGTGCTGATGCCCGTTTTCAATGAGGCAAATGGTCTTGTATCATGGATTCGTACCGTTGATCGGGAATTGCATTTTATGGATACAACATTTGTCATCTCGGACGATGGCAGTAGCGATGGGATAGCTGAAAAACTTAAGATGGAGCTTGATTTTTCGAGGTATGTTTTTCTGAGCGATGGCATCAACCGAGGACCCGGAGCTGCCTTTGCTGTTGGTTTTGAGTACATTCTTCAAAATGGAAGTGCGGGCGATGCGATAATAACGCTCGAAGCCGACGGAACAGCCGATTTAGCCACATTACACCCTATGCTGGATGCGCTTAAAACGCATGATGTAGCTATGGCATCGGTTTATTTGCCGGGTGGTGGATTCACGAAAACCGGTTGGGTGCGCTTGATGCTATCGAATTTGGCAAATGCGCTCACGCGAACAATCTTGAACCTTCCTTATCGCACACTTACCTCGTTTTACCGAGCATATCGTTTCGACGCACTGCAACACTTAACGCAGCGTTACCCTAGAATAATTGAAGAAACCGGCTTTATCTGTCAAGTAGAGCTACTTTACAAATGCCGGAAAGTCGAATTAGGCATCACTGAAATTCCCACAAAAGTATTTTCAGACCGACGGAAGGGGCCGTCGAAAATGAAAGTTATGCGAACAATTTTGGAGCATTTACGCTTTGTTTTGAAAACCAAACTAAACGCATGAATAAACCGATTCAATTAAAGCCTGCCACTTTGAATGATGTTGCTGCCATCGCAAAACTTGCAGATACCATCTGGCATGCCCATTATCCATCCATTATTGGCTTGGAGCAGGTAAAATTTATGCTCGAAAAAATGTACCATCCAAATGTGCTTTCGCACCATATTTCAGAAGGTCCACAGGCGTTTTTCATTATTCAGAGCGATGTGGAATCGCTTGGATTTATTGCTATTGAGCCCAAAGAAAAGGATGAATTGTACCTCCAGAAATTGTATGTATTGCCCGATATGCATCGCAAAGGAATTGGTGCCTGTGCTTTGAATGAAGCAGTTAAATACTATCCAAAGGCTCAACGTATTCGTTTACAGGTGAATCGACAGAATTACACGGCAATTAATTTTTATTTCAAACTTGGATTTACCATTGAATGTGTAGCCGATTTCGATATTGGCGATGGCTATTTTATGAATGATTTTGTGATGCTTAAGCAATTGAGGTAAATGAAGGTTTAGTTTTCAACACGGGCATTGCCGGCGGCAGAAAAAAGTATCTTGCACGCATGTTAAGTTATCAGGGAGCTATACTTGAAAAGCTCATCATCCATTTTGTGGGCAATCCTTCGAACGAAGAAGCCCTTCAGCTGGCAGCCCAGCCCATCGACATTCGCGACGAACACCACGAACTGCTCACGCGGTTTTTGATGCATGCCTTCAAAACTGAAGGGTTTTATCATTTCAATCCATCGGGCAATACCGTTTACGACGCGTGTAAATCGATTTTTGAAAACCCCGATTCGCTTGCTGAAGCGTCAACTCAAATTGCTCAGCATCTTTACGATGTAAGTACGCACCCGAAAATTCTACCAGGCGATTTGTTCGTTGCACGCTTGAGTCAGGTTAACCTGCACAACGAGTTGCACGATGCCATCGTAATTCTCAAAGCCGAGACCGAAGACGATTTTATGCAGGTAGAGTGGGAGGGCGCTACATCGGATGCCGTGCTATCGAAAGGCTATCGCCTAGATAGAGTCGATAAAGCCTGTCTGGTATTTTCGTGCGATTCGCTCGAAGGCTATAAGGTACTGGTGGTTGATAAAACGAACGGCAATGCAGCTGAGGCGCAATATTGGACCGATGCATTTCTTGAACTTGAAGCTGCCGAAGATAGTTATCACTTTACGCAGCAGTACATGAACTTAACGAAACAATTCGTGCGCGAACAATTGCCCGAGGAGTTTCAGGTAATCCCATCCGAACAGATTGCCATGCTTAACCGTGGTTCTAAGTTTTTCAAGGAAAACGAACGTTTCCAAATGAACGAGTTTGCCGAACAGGTAATGCAGGCTCCGGAAGTTGCCGAATCGTTTCGTAAATTTGCTGAAAGCAATATCGAAGCGCAGGACGATCATAGCATCACTGAAGCATTCGACATCAACCAGCAAGCGGTAAAGAAGCACTTGGGGATGTTTCGCAGCGTATTAAAGCTCGACAAGAACTTTCATATCTACATACACGGCAACCGCAACATGATTGAACGCGGCTTCGACGATGAGAAAAACCTGAATTATTATAAGGTGTATTTCAGCAACGAGAGCACGAATTAAGAGTCCCTTGTTGCTTTAAACGATTTTCCTGTAAGCTTACGTAAACGAATTAGGTTGCGTAAATGCTGCTGGAATTACCGCACAATCTTATGTACAGTTTCTTCACCTAATGCCTTTATTTTAATAAGGTACAAGCCCTTGGCGATTCCATCCAAATCTATGATGTCGCTTCCCAGGTGTGCATTGTTAAACTGCGTTCTGCG
>CANMGM010000120.1 GCA_947497195.1 Bacteroidota bacterium | reverse complement strand
TCTGTATTTGTGCTCAATACGTAATCTTTACCATATTTCTTTTTGCACACATATGCAATGGTATTTCCGTCGGCACTCCATGTGTAATCTGATTCGTCGCCCATTGGAACTGTTGGGGAATCGTATTTCTCGTTCTTCATCAAATCGATACCAGCATCTGCTTTACCGTTAACCAGATTGTAAAGGAAAACATGGTTGTATTTTCCATCCTCCCACGCGTCCCAGTGGCGGTGATGCAAATCGTCGTAAATCTGCGCCGAGGTGTTGGGCAAATCGGTGTACATATCCTTGCCGAATACATTCTCTAGTTTCACCGATTCATATCCCAGTTTGCGTTTACCATCGGGCGAAATCATGCGGTCGCCTACACGGTCGCCTACAGAGTCGAGTTTTACGGCATCGCCACCTTTGAGTGCAATTTGAAAAAGCTCTGATTTATTTTTCCCGCTTGCCAGATCGGTACGGCTCACTTTATACACCAAAGCTTGCCCGTCTTTGGTAATGCCAACAGCACTTACACGGCCCATTTTCCATAGCGTTTCGATGGTTAAAGGCGATTGGGCAAAGATGCCGTACGTGAAGAATAAAAAGGGAAGGATGAGTACTTTTTTCATGGGGTAAATTTGAGCGCGCGAAGATACATAAAAGCTTTAGGTTTGCGACTTTTCTTTCGATTTAAGAGGCGCTGCCGAAACCAGATAAACGCCCGAAAACACCAGAAAAGCTGCAACAATAAACGAAGGATGTAAGCTATCCTTGCCCATCGACAAGGCAATTAAGGAAGCAATAAATGGTTGTGAATACACATAGGCACTTACAACCGAAGCGCTCACCGAAACAAGTGCATAGGCATTGAGCAGGTAAGCAAGAAAGGTAGTACCAATTACAATAAATCCTACCAGGTAAAGAATATGATCGGGCATCCCGTTCCAATTCACCGCATTAAACTGCCCAATTCCAAAGGGAGCAACCATGAGCAAGCCAGGCAGAAATACCCAGGTCATTACCGTAATAACGCGGTACTTCGCCATGAGTTTGCGCACCAACACCAAATAAAGCGAATACGAAAGCGCATTGATCAGAATGAAAAAATTACCCAGCGGTATATTGGTTCCTTCGCTTGTTGCATCACGTTGAACGAGCAAGACCAATGCGCCGAGCAGTCCTAGTGCAATTCCAAAAGTTTTTCGCCATGTAATGGCTTCACGTGCTATTAGTGCCGCAGCCAGCAGAACAAGCACAGGGTTCGCTGTTAGGATAATGGATGCCTGAATGGGAGTGGTAAGACTTAACCCTTCAAAAAACATGAGTTGGTTAACCGCAACTCCTGTAGCAGCACAAATTAAAAAACGCGTCGTGTCTTCGCGTTTGGGCCACTCGGGTTTTAATACCCATAGAAGTCCGAATAACGCTACCGCTCCGCAAACACGGATTAAAATCATGCCCGAAGGCCCGATATAAGCGGGAACCACCTCCTTAGCTAGCGAATAATTGGCACCGTAGATGAGGTTGGCGCCCAATAGGGCTAAGTGGGCTTTTAGGTTTCTGCTCATCCGGCTGCGAATTTACGGCGTCTGTGCATTAAATTCATCGGTTGTTGATCGAAATGATTAAACTCGAATTACACTTCTTGCGCAGTGAAAGTTGTGCCCATTCATTCTTCTCAAAGTCGAGAAGGAGACAACCATTTTCAAAGGCGCTTATTTGGCGCGTAATTTTAGATAGAGCCAAGGTGCAGTCTGCATTTTAATTGAAAATTTCAGCCTTTGCGCTTGTTCTTAGCAGCTTTTCTACTACTTTTACAAACAATTAGACCATGTTCTAATTTATTCATTTACAGAAATTTAAAAAATTTTCATTATGGCTTTTGACCTCGAGATGATTCGTAGCGTGTATGCCCGATTTGGCGAACGTGTCGAAGCGGCACGGAAAATTACCGGTCGCCCGCTTACTCTTTCAGAAAAAATTCTCTATGCCCACCTGTGGGAAAACCCTGCTAATAAAGCATTTGAACGTGGGAAAGATTACGTTGACTTTGCACCCGACCGCGTTGCCATGCAGGATGCAACAGCTCAAATGGCCTTGCTTCAGTTTATGCAGGCTGGTCGCCCGAAAGTAGCGGTGCCTTCATCTGTACACTGCGATCACCTCATTACCGCACAAACCGGTTCTTCTGAAGATTTGAACAAAGCCGTTAGCGGAAATAAAGAGGTGTATGATTTCCTATCGTCTATTTCCAATAAATACGGAATCGGATTCTGGAAGCCGGGCGCAGGAATTATTCATCAAGTTGTACTCGAAAACTATGCTTTTCCGGGTGGAATGATGATTGGAACCGATTCACATACCGTTAATGCTGGTGGCTTGGGTATGATAGCCATTGGGGTTGGCGGTGCCGATGCGTGCGATGTGATGGCTGGACTTGCTTGGGAATTGAAATGGCCGAAACTCATCGGTGTAAAACTTACCGGAAAACTCAGCGGCTGGACAGCTCCAAAAGACGTTATTCTGAAAGTAGCAGGTTTGCTTACCGTGAAAGGTGGTACAGGAGCTATTGTCGAATATTTTGGCGAAGGAGCAACCTCGATGAGCTGCACTGGTAAAGGAACAATTTGTAACATGGGCGCCGAAATTGGCGCTACAACTTCGACATTTGGTTACGATGATTCGATGGAGCGTTACCTGCGTTCAACCGGTCGCGCCGAGGTAGCCGAGTTGGCCAATGGAATCCGTGCACACCTTACTGCAGATGCAGAAGTGTATGCTAATCCTGATGCATATTTCGATCAGGTTATCGAAATCAACCTCAGCGAACTCGAACCGCACCTCAACGGACCATTTACTCCAGATTTGGCAACGCCGATTTCGAAAATGAAAGAAATGGCTGCAGCAAATGGCTGGCCTACCAAGGTAGAAGTTGGTCTTATTGGCTCATGCACAAATTCATCATACGAAGACATTAGCCGTTCGGTATCGCTTGCACGCCAAGCCGCCGAGAAAAAACTAACTCCCAAAGCAGAATTTACCATAACACCGGGCTCAGAGCAGGTGCGGTATACCATTGAACGCGATGGCTTCCTCGAGGTGTTTGACGCCATTGGGGCAAAGGTTTTTGCCAACGCCTGTGGCCCCTGCATTGGCATGTGGAACCGCGTTGGAGCAGAGAAACAAGAGAAGAACACCATCGTTCATTCTTTTAACCGCAATTTTGCCAAGCGAGCCGATGGAAATCCAAACACCTACGCCTTTGTTGGTTCGCCCGAGTTGGTTACCGCATTGGCGATTGCAGGCGATTTGAGCTTCAATCCACTTACAGATACCCTAATCAACTCAGAAGGTGTTGCGGTAAAACTCGATCCTCCAAGTGGCGATGAATTGCCCTCACGCGGCTTCGCAGTAGAAGATGCCGGATATCAGGCCCCAGCAGCGGATGGTTCTTCGGTACATGTTATGGTTTCGCCTACCAGCGACCGCCTGCAACTGCTCGATTCGTTCCCTGCCTGGGAAGGTATTGATTTGAAAGGGCTCAATTTGCTAATCAAAGCAAAAGGCAAATGTACAACCGACCACATTTCGATGGCTGGGCCTTGGTTGAAATACCGCGGTCACCTCGACAACATTTCAAATAACCTCCTCATCGGAGCGGTGAATGCGTTTAACGATAAAACCGATTCGGTAAAAAATCAACTTACCGGCGAATACGGACCTGTTCCCGCTACTCAGCGCGCATACAAGGCTTCAGGCATTGGTTCTGTGGTGGTTGGCGATGAAAATTACGGCGAAGGTTCGAGCCGCGAACATGCCGCGATGGAACCTCGTCACCTTGGTGTTCGTGCCGTATTGGTGAAGAGCTTCGCGCGCATCCACGAAACCAACCTCAAGAAGCAGGGTATGCTGGCATTGACATTCGCCAACAAAGCCGACTACGATAAAATTCAGGAGGACGATAAAATCGATATCATCGGATTAACAGGCTTTGCGCCCAATACAACGCTCAGCATGGTTTTTCATCACAAAGACGGCAGCTCCGATACTATTCAGGTAAACCACAGCTACAACGATCAGCAGATTGAGTGGTTCAAAGCCGGTGCAGCATTGAATATCATCAAGGCTGGCGTAGCATAACCATTTTGAAATAAAAGGAAGCCGCTTATTCAGGCGGCTTTTTTTATTTTTTTTACTATCGATTTTCTTAATTTCATGTCAAAGGTTTGAATTATTTAATTCAATTTAGTCATCGGTTTAACATCGAAAAATGGCATTCGTAAAATTCTTCATAAGCTTGATTTTGTCTGTTGCGTTATGTTGGTTTTTTTTCACCAAAACCGGACCGCTACCTCCCTTGGGCAATTTCTTCAGTCCCTTTCAGGGTTTCTGGCAAAATGCCGAACCAGTGAAGGATGCATCCGACCAAATGCTGCAATTCGAAGCGCTTTCGGGGCCCGCCCGAATTTTATTCGACAAACGCGAAGTGCCGCATATTTTCGCATCGAATGCCGAAGATTTATTCTTTCTGCAAGGATATGTCACGGCAAAGTTTCGTCTTTGGCAGATGGATATGCAGGCCCGAGTTGCTGGAGGAAGACTTTCGGAAGTATTGGGAGAATCGATGCTGGAGCGCGACCGTGAAAGCCGTCGACTGGGCTTGAAATGGGGTGCAAGTCGAACACTGGCTGCCACAATGGCAAATCCCCAAACGCGCATGATTCTGTTGCGTTATACCGCCGGAGTAAACGCTTACATCGCTTCGCTGAAGCCTAAAGATTATCCGCTCGAATACAAATTGCTCGATTTCGAGCCCGAAGCCTGGACTCCGATGAAAACGGCGCTCCTGCTAAAATACATGTCGAACCTGCTTACCGGCTACGACACGGATTTCGAGATGAGCAACCTGGCGAAATTGTATGGATTTGAAACGGTAAATCAATTGTTTCCGGAATTCCCCGATAGCCTCAGTCCCGTAATTCCGGCCGGTAGCCTCTTTACGAAAAGCGATACACTTCCGCTGGGTGTGCCAGCCGATACCTTGCAGCATTTTGCAGCCTTGCGCTCGTTGCCGCAAAGCGACCCTGCCGTTGGAAGCAACAACTGGGCGGTAGGTGCATCGCGTACGGCAAGCGGAAAACCAATACTCTGCAATGATCCGCATTTGTCGCTCAATTTGCCCAGCATCTGGTTCGAAGTTCAACTGCATTGTCCGGGGCTTGATGTATACGGCGTTACCATTCCGGGCGCACCATGCGTAATCATCGGATTTAACCGAGATGTGGCCTGGGGAATTACAAACGCAGCTGCCGATGTGCGCGATTGGTACCGCATAACTTTCCGCGACCAAAACAGAAACGAGTACCTCATGGATAGCAGCTGGAAACCTGTGCGCCGCATGGTCGAATCGTTTGCAGTGCGCGGCGGTGAAATGATTTACGATACCATACTTTTTACCGAACACGGTCCGGTAAGCTATGACCGTAGCTTTTCAAAAAATGGCGAAAAGCAAAACATGGCCATGCGCTGGACCGCCCACGATTATTCGAACGAGATGTTTGCGTTTTACACTCTGAACAAGGCTTCAAATTATTCAGACTATCTGCAAGCGCTTGCAAACTTCGATTGCCCTGCACAGAACTTTGCATTTGCAGCTAAAAATGGTGATATAGCTATGCAAGTAACCGGCAAACTCGTGAAACGCTGGAATCAGCAGGGGCGGTATTTGCTCGACGGCAGCCGCAGTGATCATTTGTGGCAAGGTTATATCCCGAAAACCGACTTGCCGCGAAGTGCAAATCCCGAAAGCAATTTTGTGAGTTCGGCCAACCAACATTCGGTCGATTCGCTATATCCATATTATCTGAATGGTTTCTATGCATATTACCGAAACCGTCGAATAAACACCTTACTGGCGCGCATGAATGGAATAAAGCCAGCCGATATGATGAAGATGCAGCACGATAATTACAATTTGGTCGCTTCCGAATGGTTACCCTGGCTAATTCAGCAACTGCCGCCTTCCAAATTGAATTCTGTTGAGAGAAACGCGCTTCAACTTCTAAAGGCTTGGAATTATGAAAACGAAGCTTTGCAAGTGGCTCCGGTCTATTTTTCGCTATGGCTCGATGCGATGTTGGATGAAATCTGGGATGAGTTTGCCAGAAAAGAGCGCGTACTGCATCGACCCGGGAAATTCGAAACCTGGTCGTACTTGCGGCGTTTCCCTGATTCAGAATTCATTGACAAACAAGGCACGGCCCAAACCGAATCGCTTCCATTTATCACGATGCAAGCATTTCGTCGTGCGGTTGCAAATGCCGAAGCATGGAAAAAAGCAAATCCTGCCAAAGATTTACGCTGGGCCGATTTTAAAAATACAACGATATTGCACCTTAGCCAACAAGCAGCTTTTTCTGCAAATGGTGTTGAATGCGGCGGAGGTGAAGACATTGTGAATTACTCAACCTCCAAAAAGGGAGCAAGTTGGCGCATGGTGGTTAGTCCGGGAACAGAGGATGTTTATTATGGAGTATATCCCGGTGGACAAAGTGGCAATCCCGGTTCAAAACATTACACCGAATTTATCGATAGCTGGGCAAAAGGCGAATATTTCCGTTTGCTGTATCTCAAACCCGGTGAAACAAGTGCTGAAATAACACATGCGACGATCATCACAAAAAAGTAGACTTGCATTCTGGTTGCTCATTGGGCTAATTCAGCTGCTTACAATTCCTTTTCAAGGATATGTTGGATGGTGGACTTGCATTCCAATTGGTTTGGTGTTAGGCTTTGTTTTTAGGAACAAAATAAATCGTCCTTTCCTTGCAGGCTTTTTAGCACTTTCGCTGCAGTGGCTTGTCTATGCACTGTACCGCGACATTCAGAACGATTCACTTCTTTCTGCACGCATCTCCATGCTCTTCGGGTTACCTGCCAATCGTGGGTATGCACTTATGCTTACTGCACTGTTG
>CANMGM010000119.1 GCA_947497195.1 Bacteroidota bacterium | reverse complement strand
CAAAATCCACCACATGGCGCACAAGCTGCATCGTTTCGCAATAATTATTGTCTTCGGTTTGTTGGCATTAGCGGCCTGTAAAAAAGACGAACCCGAGCCCGATTTGCCCGATTTGCCCGAAGAAAAAGGTCATTCGGTATTTGTGCTAAACGAGGGCAATTTTCAGTGGGGCAATGCTTCGTTAAGTGTAATTGATTTAAACAACAACAGCATTCAAAACGACGTGTTTTCGGCAGCGAATAACCGTCCGCTCGGCGATGTATTGCAATCGGCGACCTTTATCAATAATGAGATTTGGCTGGTGGTGAATAATTCGCAACGTATTGAGCGCATCGATCCGAAAACGGCCAAAAGCAAGGGAACCATTAACGGACTTCAATCGCCGCGATACATCTTAAATACCGGAAGCGGGAAGGCCTACGTGAGCGATTTGTATTCTGGAGGCATCCACAGCATCGATACGGCATCGTTTAGCCTAGTTAGCAGCATCCCCACCCAAGGCTGGACCGAAGAAATGGTTTTGCTGAACGGATTTGTCTGGGTCTGCAATACGGGTGGAAATCAAGTGTATAAAATCGATCCGGCTACCGACCAGATTTCGGATTCGATCTCCGTGGGCATCAACCCGCGCAGCATACGAAGCGATAAATTGGGTCGCATTTGGGTGTTGTGCGAAGGCGAAATTCCACCGCAAGAAAGTGCAGGCAGTTTATGGTGTATTGATGCCTCAACAAACTCAGTTTTGCAGCAGTTCCAATTTCCAAACGCAACCGATCATCCTTCAAAATTGTGCATCAACGCAAGCGGCGACCGATTGTATTTTCTCAACAAAGGCCTTCAACGCATGCCAATTTCCGATGCAACATTACCAATATCTCCATTTATTGCGCAGGGCACACGTCAATTTTATGGGCTTTCCGTTCACCCGCAGGACGAAAGCATCTGGCTGAGCGATGCCCGCGATTATGTGCAGCAGGGAAAAGTTTTTCGCTACAAAGCAGACGCAACGCTGATGAACGAATGGGATGCGGGCGTAATTCCGGGAGGATTTTTCTTTTATTGATTGATTGTTTATTCCTGCAAATACACCCGCTTCACCCGTGGCGAAATATGCGTGAGTACTTCGTAAGGAATAGTCTCCATAACGCGAGCCATTTCATGTAAATCGGAGGCAGTAGAAAAGATGACAACTTTATCGCCCTCTTGTATCACTGGAACATCACTTACATCAACCATACACATGTCCATGCAGATGCTTCCAATTGTAGGAACTTTGCAGCCATTCACCGAAAAGCAAAACGCTCCGTTTCCAAGCTTACGCGAAATCCCATCGGCATAGCCAACAGGCAATGTGGCAATAAGCGATTTGCGGTTTAGTTTTCCGCGCCGACTGTAACCTATTGTTTCAGTTGCATCAACATTGCGCAATTGGCTCACCGCCGTAGTCATTCTTCCGACCGGTAAAATATGCTGCTGTTCTGACCCTTCTGCGATACCATACAAACCAATTCCAAGTCGCACCATGCCGAAACAGGCTTCGGGATGCCTTGCAATGCCCCCCGAATTGAGGATGTGTTTGTGAAATTTGACATTCAGCGCATTTTGCAAATATTCGCACCATGTTTCGAAGCGATTTATTTGCGCCTTAGTGAATGCATCGTGCTCCGGTTCTGCACTCGCCGCAAGATGAGAAAACACAGATGCAATCTCGATTTCGGGATAAGATTTCAGAATGGAAATCAATTCCTCAAAATCCTTTTCCTCAAAACCGAGGCGATGCATGCCGGTATCAAGCTTTAGGTGGATGCGAATCCGTTCGGCGTCGAAGCCTCTGCGTGTATTGAGCGCCTCCACAAATTGCTTCAGAACGCGTGTGCTGTAAATTTCCGGTTCGAGTTGATGTTCAATAATCGGAATCAAGGCATCGGGTTCGGGATTCATCACCATAATGGGAAGATGAATGCCTCCATTGCGTAGCTCAATGCCTTCGTCGGCAAAGGCAACAGCCAGATAATCGACGCCCGCTGTTTGCAAGGCTGCTGCAATTTCGATGGTCCCGGCGCCGTACGAAAATGCCTTAACCATCGCCATCCATTTTACATGCGCAGGCAAGAGCGAACGGTAATAATTGAAGTTCGAAACCAAGTTGTTCAGATTCACTTCGAGAACCGTTTCGTGCGATTTCAACTGCAGTACTGCAGCCACTTTTTCGAAGGCAAAAACGCGCGCACCTTTCAGCAAAACAGCTTCCTTGTGCAGGTGCAGGTTGGGCAATGCCTCAATCAATTCGGCTGTTGAGGTAAAAAAATGTTTTAGGCCCGAATAGTTTTCAAAATAGGTATTGATTTGCTCACCCACGCCAATTAACCGTGCAATTTGAAAATCGTGGAGAAGCTCTTCAACGCGGCGATACAACTCGTTCGGAGCAATTCCCGAATCGGGTAAATCCGACAAAACGAGTGTGCGCTGCAAGCTTCCTGCATGCTCCTTCAAGGCCTGTAAAGCCATCCGCAAGGAATCGAAATCGGCAATCCATGAATCGTTGAGCAACACACACTGGTGTATTCCTTGCAGGCGCTGCAAACGCATTTCGGGCGCGTGTAAATGACGCAAACGTTCGTTAATAACCGCTTCTGAATAGCCATTCACAAGCATCCAGGCAATGCAATGAAACGCATTTTCGATGGAAGCCTGATCGGGAAAAGGAATGCTAATCGCAATCTCTTTTTCTTCGAACTTTAGAACAAATCGCCCCTTTTCCGCGGTTGCGTTTATGCGAATAGCGGCATCCGGATGCGTACCCCAGGAGATGCACTTTCCCTTAAAATGTTTCTGCAATGAAGCGTGAATAGTTTGATGGTCGGCGCAATAGATAATCTGTTTCGCCTGCCTCACCAATAAGGCCTTTTCGGTAATTTTCTGCTCCTGATTTTCGAAATTCTCGGTATGCGCCAGTCCGATGTTGGTGAAAATTACGGTATCGGGCGCTATCATTTGTTCGAGGCGGCTCATCTCGCCGGGTTGCGAAATACCCGCTTCGACTATGGCCAAATCGGCTTTCGGATCGAGATTCCATAAGGAAAGCGCCACGCCAAGTTGTGAATTAAAACTGCGTGGACTGCGCGTGATGCGTTTGTTGGCATTACAGAGTGTATACAGCCATTCCTTCACGATGGTTTTGCCGTTACTTCCCGTAATTGCCAGCACTTCTCCGCCAAACTCGTTACGACAGTGCGCAGCAATTTCTTGCAAGGCCAGCATGGAATCGGGTACAACGATGAAATTGCATGGGGCAGTTTTAACGGTATCGGGAATAAATTCAACCAGAAAATTTGAAACACCCGATTGGATTAGGCTTTCAATATACCGATGCCCGTCGTTGCGTTTGCTGCGAATGGCCACAAATAACACGTTCGAGCCTTTTACAAATTTTCGGCTGTCGTAAAGAAGTTCATCAACAATGGTGCTGCCCGGATTTCTGAGGTGCATTTTTCCGGAACATACCTGCGATAATGCTTCTAAAGTGCGGGAATTCATGATTCGCGATCTTGCTTCAATCCAGAATACGGCAAAGGATTGACGCTGTAAAAACAATCACGGCATAGCGGTGTGTAACTGTCTATTTCGCCCAAAAGAACGAGGCTGTTATTGCTTGCATCGATGCGGTGCGAATGGTTGGCCAGATTTCCGCATTGCATGCAGATGGCATGTACTTTTGTAACGTATTCGGCCGTTGCGAGAAGCGCCGGAATGGGGCCAAACGGAAATCCTCGGTAATCCATATCGAGCCCTGCAACAATAACACGAATGCCTTGGTTGGCGAGTTCGTTGCAGACATTCACCAATTCCATATCGAAAAATTGCGCTTCGTCTATTCCAACTACCTCAACATCTGTCGAGAGCAGCAAGATACTTTGAGAAGACTCGACCGGAGTAGAACGAATCGAATTGGAATCGTGCGACACCACATCGGCTTCGTGGTAACGCACATCGAGTGCAGGTTTGAATATTTCGACCCGCTGTTTGGCAAACTGAGCGCGACGTAAACGGCGAATCAGCTCTTCGGTTTTTCCGGAGAACATCGAACCGCAGACTATTTCAATCCAGCCCTTCTTTTTCGTTGGGTGAATGGTGTTTTCGAGAAACATGAATAAATCGTGAACAAATAAATAATTTGTCTTTCAAAATCGATTACAAATCTAATTAAATTGCGTTCCAACCACGATTAGGAATTTTATTATGGATGTTCGCCGGATTCAGGAAGATATAAATCATCTGCTCATTCGATTGGAAGAGCAATACAGTCGAATTTTAGCCTACAAGGAGCAAATACCAACCGTTGAGGTGGATTTGGTTTTAAAGGATGTGCGCGATTTGTATGAGGTGTTTCTTGATTTGCGAACAGCAGCAGAATTGCAGCGCAGAAAACCATTAAGCGCTTCGGTTGAAGAAACGCCGGTTGCTAAAGTTGAAACGGCAGTTGTCGAAGCAGAAATCGAGCCGGTTGCGGAGTTAACCAAGGTCGAAGAGGTGAAATCGGAACCGGTGCTTAACCCGGTTTCAGAAGTTGCAATGCTTGCCGAACCAATTGCTGAAATAAAGGTTGAAGAGCCGATTGAAAAAATTGCTCCTGTAGAAGCCGTAACTCCTGTAATTGAAGAGAAACAGAAACCTGAAGAATTAGCGGTTGCGCTTCCGTCTGAAAAGCCACCGGTTATAACGCCAAAGGTAGATCTATTGCAGGAACGCCAGAAAGATTTCGTTCCAACAGTGCGCAAGATTGAATTCAAGCCCGAGCCTTCGCCTGTTACAGACGGTAAAAAGGAAAGTCTTTTCGAAAAGGCGGCATCGCTTTACGATAAAATTGCCAAACCGGCCGAAAAAACAGTCGCAGGTCAAGCTACACGTCAGCCCGTTTCGAATATCAAGGCAGCCATTGGCATCAACGAAAAATTCGCATACCTGAAAGAGCTGTTCAAAAACAATGTGAACGATTACAACGAGGCGCTTGAGAAACTGAACAACTTTGAAAGCTATGGCGATGCTGAGGATTTCTTCCAAGAGCTGAAGGCAAAATACGAATGGGATCCGGAAAGTAAATCGTTTCAGGGCCTTGCCGATTTGTTGAATCGCCGCTACTTGCATAACGCCTGATTGCATGGGTAAATTGCTGCTCGTTCCCACGCCGCTGGGCAATTTGGGCGACATTACCTTCCGCGCACTCGAATCGCTTAAAAAGGCCGATATTATTTTGGCCGAAGACACACGAACCACTGCAAAGCTTCTTTCGCATTATGGCGTTTCGGGCGCAAAACTGAAGTCGTTTCACTTGCACAACGAGCATAAAGTTTTGCAATACGCACTAGAGCTTGTTCGTACACACGAGAATGTTTGCCTCGTATCGGATGCCGGCACTCCGGGCATTTCAGACCCGGGCTTTCTGCTTGTACGTGCTTGCCGCGAAAATAACTTGGAAGTCGAATGTTTACCCGGTGCAACGGCGCTCATTCCCGCATTGGTTATTTCGGGATTTCCAACCGATCGCTTTGTGTTCGAAGGGTTCCTGCCGCATAAAAAAGGTCGTCAAACGCGCATTCTGGCAATAAAAGAAGAATCGAGAACCATCGTGTTTTACGAATCACCTCATCGTTTGCTCAAAACACTCGAACAATGCGCCGAATTTCTTGGGCTTCAAAGACAAGCAGCAGTGGTACGCGAACTGAGCAAACTGTATGAAGAATGCATCACCGGTACGTTTGAAGAACTAATCGCTCACTTCAAAACCAAGCCACCGAAAGGCGAAATCGTGTTGCTCATTCAGGGGATTGACAAAAAAGATAAGGATGCAACTTAGCGAATACGGTATTTGAGTTACTTTGCCTTCTCTAAGGCGATATTGAAGCTATAGAATATGTCTATTCAAATAAAGCAGGTTAGTAAGTTTTACGGCAGTCAGAAAGCCCTCGATTCTGTTTCGTTCGATGTTTCGAAAGGAGAAATTTTGGGCTTTCTCGGTCCGAATGGTGCGGGTAAATCGACGATGATGAAGATCATCACCACCTACATTCCGCCATCAGAAGGCAGTGTATCCGTTTGCGGTTTTGATACGGCAACACATAGTATGGACGTTCGCCGCAGGGTTGGGTATTTGCCCGAGCACAATCCGCTATACCTCGATATGTATGTGCGCGAGTACCTTGGTTTTATTGCCGGTTTGCACGGCATCAAACATCCGCAGCAGCGCATTAAAACCATGATCGAGCAAACCGGTCTGGGCCTTGAGCAGAATAAAAAAATTGGGGCGCTCTCGAAAGGCTACCGCCAGCGAGTTGGATTGGCACAGGCGCTCATTCACGACCCCGAAGTATTGATTCTCGACGAACCCACATCGGGCCTCGATCCCAACCAGTTGGCCGATATCCGCGCCTTGATTCGAGAGGTAGGCAAAGAGAAAACGCTCATGTTTTCGACGCACATTATGCAAGAGGTCGAAGCTGTTTGCGACCGTGTGATTATCATCGATACCGGAAAAATAGTGCTCGATGGAAAAGCAAACGAATTGGGCCAGAAAAGTTCCAAAGGCTACCGCATTTTGGTTGAATTTGACCGCGAAATTTCGAGGGGAAGCCTCCAGGCAATTGCCGGTGTAATGAAGGTTACGCGGCTCGAAGGTCAGCAATGGGAATTGTATTCGGAGCAAAGCAGCGATATTCGTCCCGAAATATTCAAATTCGCCGTAGAGCAGCAATTAACGGTGCTCACCATCAACAGAATTGAACAAGATCTTGAAAGCATATTCCGTCAACTAACTGCAAAGAAATAAGCGAATTAAGTACTTGGGGTTGTTTTATTCGCGCTTAACACTATTTTTGCAACGCTTTTTAAACTTTAAATCTATCCATCATGCCGTACCTGTTTACGTCAGAATCTGTTTCTGAAGGCCATCCCGATAAAGTGGCTGACCAAATTTCCGATGCGCTTATCGACCATTTTCTTGCCTACGATCCGAGCTCAAAAGTTGCCTGTGAAACATTGGTAACT
>CANMGM010000118.1 GCA_947497195.1 Bacteroidota bacterium | reverse complement strand
TATCACGTGCACGCCAGCTGCTCGGTTGGGAGCCTAAAGTGAATAGGGCAGAAGGCATGAAAAAAACCTGGGAATACTTTAAATCATTGCCGGAGTGGATTATTACACCTCGCGAATTTGCATCGAACTAAACCATGGATTCAAACTATACCGCACATCCAAGCGCAATAATCGATGAAGGCTGCACCATAGGGAAAGGCACGAAAATCTGGCATTTTTCGCACATCATGCCCAATTGCACATTGGGTGAAAATTGTAACATCGGCCAGAACGTGGTAATATCGCCCGATGTGGTTTTGGGAAGCAATGTAAAAGTCCAGAACAACGTATCAATCTATACCGGGGTAACCTGCGACGATGATGTATTTTTAGGGCCTTCAATGGTATTTACAAATGTTATCAATCCGCGCAGCGCAGTAAACCGCCGTAGCGCTTATTTAAAAACGCATGTTGGCAGAGGTGCTTCGATTGGAGCCAATGCTACTATTGTTTGCGGGCACGATATCGGAGCTTTTGCATTTATTGGCGCTGGTGCAGTTGTTACCAAAACAGTTCCTGCTTATGCGCTCGTTGTTGGCAATCCTGCCCGCCAAACCGGCTGGATGAGCGAATATGGGCATAAATTAAAATTTGATACCGATGGCATCGCTGAATGTCCAGAGAGTAAAGAAAAATATAGATTAGTAAACAATATTGTAGAAAAAATTAACGCATAGATGCAGCATCCCGGAAAAGTAAAATTTGCAGTAATTGGTGCCGGACATATCGGAAAGCGCCATGCTGAAATGGTAAAGCGAAATGCTGATGCCGAATTAGTTGCTATTGCAGATGTGCTTCCAAAAGAACAACTCGGGATTGACGATTTTGGTGCCCCCTATTTCGATTCTGCAGCTGAGCTGTTCAAGGCCGGTTTGGATTTCGATGTGGTGAATATCTGTTCGCCCAATGGACTTCATGCCGAGCATTCACTTTTAGCACTCGAACACCGCAAACATATTGTGTGCGAAAAGCCGATGGGATTAACCAAGGCAGAATGTGAGCAGGTTATTTTTAAAGCATTGCAGGTTTCAAAACAGGTGTTTTGTGTAATGCAGAATAGGTATTCACCGCCCTCGGCCTGGATCAAACAGGTAATCGATGAGAAGTTGCTTGGAGATATCTTCATGGTGCAAGTAAATTGCTACTGGAACCGCGATGAACGTTATTATAAAAAGGGCAGCTGGAAAGGCGTGCAGCATCTCGATGGCGGAACCTTATTCACGCAGTTTTCGCATTTCATCGATATCATGTACTGGCTTTTCGGCGATATTGAAGATATTCAGGGTAAATTTGCCGACTTCAACCATAAAGACCTAACCGACTTTGAAGATTCAGGATTGGTAACATTCCGCTTTGTAAATGGCGGAATGGGTTGTTTAAATTATTCAACTGCTGTTTGGGACCAGAACCTCGAAAGTTCGATGACCATCGTAGGCGAAAACGGCAGCATTAAGATTGGCGGACAATACATGAACGAGGTAGAATACTGTCACGTGAAAGACTATACGATGCCCGAATTGCCACCATCAAGCCCTGCAAACGACTACGGAGCATACAAAGGCTCTGCAGCAAACCATCACTTTGTGATACAAAATGTAATCGACACCCTCAAAGGCAGAACCAGTGCAACCACAAATGCATTGGAAGGACTTAAGGTTGTTGAGATTATTGAACGCATCTATTCACTTCGTAAATAAATACGCTGAAATGAACCTTTATCACGACCTACTGAGTAAAAAAGAAAAGCTTGCAGTTGTTGGCCTTGGGTACGTTGGTTTACCCATAGCACTTGAATTTGCCCGAAAAATTAGTGTCATAGGATTCGACATCAATGCCAAGCGTGTTGAAATGATGAAGAACCGCATCGATCCGAGCGAAGAACTTGCCCCGGAAGAATTCGATGGCTGCGATATTCATTTTACTGCAAGCGCTGATGAATTGCGCGAGGCACGCTTTTTCATTGTGGCAGTGCCTACACCTATCGATGAGCACAATTTACCCGATTTACGTCCGCTCATATCGGCCAGCCGCAGCGTGGGTTCTGTGCTCAAAAAAGGCGATATTGTGGTATTTGAGTCTACTGTTTACCCGGGTTGCACCGAAGAAGATTGTATTCCGGTTTTGGAAGAAATGTCGGGCTTAAAATTCGGAATCGACTTCAAAGTGGGCTATTCGCCCGAGCGCATCAATCCGGGCGATAAAGAACATACGCTTTCCAAAATTGTGAAGGTTGTGAGTGGATGCGATGCCGAATCGCTCGAAATTATTGCCGACACGTATAAAATAGTTGTCGATGCCGGTGTGCATAAAGCATCATCCATTAAAGTTGCCGAAGCCGCAAAAATCATCGAAAACACGCAACGCGATCTGAATATTGCGCTGATGAACGAACTGTCGATGATTTTCAGCCAGATGGGCATCAATACGTACGATGTACTCGAAGCAGCCGGAACCAAGTGGAACTTCTTGAAGTTTGTTCCAGGTTTGGTAGGCGGACATTGCATCGGTGTTGATCCGTATTACTTGACCTACAAAGCCAAGGAGCTCGGACACAATGCGCAAGTAATTCTCGCCGGACGTACCGTAAACGATGGCATGGGCGCTTACGTGGCCAGCAAGGTGGTTAAAAAGATGGTAGCCTCTGGCGTTGATATAGCCAAGAGTCGTGTGCTGGTTATGGGAGCCACGTTCAAGGAAAATGTATCCGATATCCGCAACTCGAAAGTTGCCGATGTGGTGCGCGAACTGAAAGATTTCGGCGTAAATGTAGAAGTTGTAGATCCGCATGCAAGCTCAGACGAACTGGTGCACGAATATGGTTTTGGTTTGGTGGAAGCGCCAAACGGCAAATACAATGCTGCAATAGTTGCTGTTAATCATACGGATTATATGAGTTTACGCGAAGAGCATTTCGAAGAAATCCTTGCCGAAAAAGGTCTCATTGCCGATATTAAAGGCGTTTTGCGGGGACGTTTCGAGCGTATTAAATACTGGAGTTTATAAAAGATGAACAATTCGGGGATTAAAATTTTGGTAACCGGTGGTATGGGCTATATTGGCTCGCACACCGTTGTGCAATTGATAGCGCGCGGTTACCGGGTTGTAATTGCCGATAACCTGTGCAATTCGAACCGAAATATTCTAAGCCGCATTGCTCAAATCGCAGGACAGGAACCTCAATTTTATGAGATTGATTTATGCGATAAACAGGCGTTGAACGACGTATTCAAAAAGGAAGAAGATATCAAGGCCGTAGTGCATTTCGCAGCGCTGAAGGCGGTAGGCGAATCGGTACAGCATCCCTTGAAATATTACCGCAACAACTTGATTTCATTGCTCAACTTGCTTGAAGTACAGGAATTGTTCGATGCCAATAACCTTGTTTTTTCTTCGAGCTGCACTGTGTACGGCGAACCCGATGCATTGCCGGTGACTGAAAAATCGCCTGTTAAGCCTGCCACATCTCCCTACGGAAACACCAAACAGGTTGGGGAAGAAATTATAAAGGAACAATGCACGGCATCGAACCTACGTTCAATAGCCTTGCGCTATTTTAATCCAGTAGGTGCCCACGAATCGGCTTTAATCGGCGAATTACCAATCGGAACACCAAATAATCTTGTACCTTACATCACCCAAACAGCAATCGGGAAACAGCCTTTCTTACGCGTTTTTGGGAACGATTATCCAACGCCCGATGGCACCTGCATTCGCGACTATATCCATGTCGATGATGTAGCTGCTGCGCACATAGCAGCATTGGAGCGCTTGTTGAATCCGCCATCGGAATCCGAAGGGTTTGAAGTTTTCAATATTGGAACAGGTCGAGGCAATACGGTGCTAGAAGCGATTCGGGCATTTGAAGAGGCGAGCAACCAAAAACTTCCTTATCATGTTGCGCCGCGTAGGGTAGGGGATATCGAGAAAGTATTTGCCGATACAAGCCTATCGAATTCTGTCTTACATTGGAAAGCCGAAAAAGATTTGCATACCATGATGGCTTCGGCTTGGGAATGGGAAAAGAAACTTAAAATCAATCCGCTTGTATGAGCAATCCTAAAATACTAATTACCGGAGGTGCCGGATTCATCGGTTCGCATGTAGTGCGTCGTTTTGTGCGCAACTATCCGAATTACTCGATTTACAATCTCGATAAATTAACCTATGCGGGAAATTTGATGAATCTGAAGGATATCGAGGATGAACCGAATTACACCTTCATTAAAGCCGATATCGTTGACGATGCGCATATCCTGGAATTGTTTCAGGAGCATCAATTCGATGGAGTTGTGCATCTCGCTGCCGAATCGCATGTAGATCGCTCCATTTCCAATCCAACCGAATTTATTCGCACAAATGTCTTAGGAACAGTTAACCTTTTGAATGCTGCAAAGGCAATCTGGGCTGGTTCTATGGAGGGGAAACGCTTTTATCATATTTCGACCGATGAGGTGTATGGTTCGTTGGGCGATACAGGATTTTTCACCGAAGAAACCAAGTACGATCCCCGCAGTCCGTATTCGGCATCCAAAGCCAGCTCCGACCATTTGGTGCGCGCGTATTTCCACACCTTCGACCTTCCCGTTGTTTTGTCGAACTGTTCGAACAATTATGGTTCGTTCCATTTCCCCGAGAAGCTAATTCCGCTCGCGATTCACAACATCAAAACCAATAAACCCATCCCGGTTTACGGCAAAGGCGATAACATCCGCGACTGGCTTTTTGTGGAGGACCATGCCGCTGCCATCGATTTAATTTTTCACAAAGGGCGATTGGGCGAGACGTACAACATTGGCGGTGAAAACGAGTGGAAAAACATCGACCTGATTCACAAGCTCTGTGAAGTGATGGACGACCGTCTAGGCCGTGCAGCAGGCACTTCGGCTCAGTTGATCACCTTCGTGAAAGACCGCGCCGGACACGATCATCGTTATGCAATCGATTGCTCCAAACTGAAAGCCGAATTCGGCTGGAAACCATCGGTACAATTCGAAGAAGGCCTCGCAAAAACTGTCGATTGGTACCTGAGCAATCAGGTATGGCTCGATGGTGTAACCTCGGGCGATTACCAGAAATATTACGAATTGCAATACGAGAAACGCTAAGCTATGTACCAAGCTGTTCACTTTCATCCGGCTGATTTAGATCTTTCTTCGTCACGCTTTCTTGTAACGGGAGGCGCGGGTTTCATCGGTTCGCATATTGTTGAGTACTTGCTTCAACACGGTGCAGCATTGGTTCGCGTGGTCGATAATCTTTCGGAGGGAAGTCTGGAGAATCTTGCGCATTTGAAAGGCTACAGCGCCTTAGAATTTTGTGAAGGCGACTGCAGCGATGCGGCATTTATGGCCAAGATGATGGATGGGATTGATTATGTATCACATCAGGCAGCTCTCGGTTCGGTTCCACGTTCTATCAAACTCCCGCTGGCTACGAATCAAGCCAATGTTACCGGATTCTTAACAGTGCTCAATGCAGCGCGCGAGGCGAATGTAAAACGCATGGTATTCGCCAGTTCATCGAGTGTGTATGGCGATCATCCGCAATTGCCTAAAAAGGAAGAATTAACGGGGAATTTATTATCGCCGTATGCTGTGAGCAAGAAGGTCAATGAAATGTATGCTGAAGTATTCCACCGCATATACGGTATGGAAGTCTGCGGCCTACGCTATTTCAATATTTTCGGTCCGCGCCAGAAAACCGATGGACCGTATGCCGCTGTGATTCCCTTGTTTATTGATGCCATTCGTGCCGATAAGCCAGTGTATATCAATGGTGATGGTTTGCAAACACGCGATTTTACCTATGTCGAAAATGCGGTTCAGGCAAACATTCGGGCATTAACCTGTGCCCGCGAAACTGCCATGGGGCGCGTGTACAACATTGCTGTTGGTGAGCGTGTTACGGTATTGCGCATGTACGAAATGTTGTGCGAACAGGCCGGTGTAAAACCGCAGGCAGTGCATCGTGACGAACGCGAAGGCGATATTCGCGATTCGCTCGCCGATACCAGTGCAGCTGCAACAAATTTAGGCTACAATCCGGGCGTTAAAATGAATGAAGGTTTGGAACGTACGTTCAATTGGTTCCTCAAATCGTAGTGCTATGAGCTGGTTTAAGCGGATATTTGGAAGCGAGCAGCCAAGCGCCGATTTAGCGCAGCTTAGAACCGATATGCATTCGCACTTGATTCCCGGAATCGATGACGGATCAACAGACCTCGAAAATAGCATCCAGCTCATCGAAGGCTTAAAAGCACTTGGGTACACGAAGCTCATCACCACGCCGCATATCATGAGCGATTTTTACCGCAATACGCCCGAGATTATTCGCGATGGACTCGAAAAAGTACGTGCTGAACTCAAACTTAGAAACATTGCCATAGAAATCGAAGCGGCTGCCGAATACTATTGCGATACCGATTTTGAACGCTCCATCGACGAGCGCGAATTGCTCACCTTTGGAGGCAAGTACATTCTGGTTGAGGTTTCGTATTTAAATCCGACCGACAATTTCGATTCGGTAATCTTCAAGTTGCAATCGCGAGGTTATACGCCCATTTTGGCGCATCCCGAACGTTACCCGTATTGGTATCATAGTTTCGATAAATATCATCAGCTATTCGACAAAGGAGTTGTTCTGCAATTAAACCTGGCCAGTGTTACCGGACATTACGGTACAGGCCCGAAACGCATCGCCGAACGCCTCATCGATAACAATCTGATTACGCTTCTAGGAAGCGATATTCACAAGATGAGCCATCTCGATGTATATGCGCGTGCGTTAAAAGAGCCGATGCTCAACCGCCTTCTCGATTCGGGGCAGCTCATGAATGCTTATCTATAATGCGCAGTCTTCTTTCCTGTTAGCGAAGATCGTTTACTTCGTAACCTGGAAATTCAGTTGTTTTAAAGCTGAAAAATCCGTTTTCGGTAGCTTCGTTTGTTGTAAATTTTTTAATCTCGTAGGTATACACATTGCCATTGTTCCCAATTACTTCCGACTTTAAAATCTG
>CANMGM010000117.1 GCA_947497195.1 Bacteroidota bacterium | reverse complement strand
TACTGTTCGGTATACCATCGGTTTGCGCCTTCCCGACGATGCGGAATTAAATCCGGTTACGCTCTCGGGCAATTTGGCTTATTTCGATGCAAACGGAACCATGCATAAAGTAGCACCCGCTAGTCATACGTTTAAGGTTCTGCGTTATTTTTCGCGCTATCAGTAAGCACCACTTCTTCGCCTTACAAACCATTCGGCCGAAAGCAACAGGAAGATTAACGCGAAAATCCAGCCGAGTTTAATGGGTTCTTCGACCTTGGTTTCGCTGTGAGAGACTGGCTTTATTTCTTCGTTTGATGTGATGTACTGCACCAGCTGATTTGCCTGTGTAGGCAACACCATTTTTCCTTTGTTGCGTTGTGCGAGCGTATTCATCAACCCATGATCGGCAGTGGTGTTGATAATTTCGGCTACCACAGGCTTCACAATAAACCTTCCAGCTGCGGTGTATGTTTGTCCGCCAACGTTCGTGCTTGCCGTATAACTGTATTCACCTGCAGGAAACATCCCCGCATCGAGGCGATACGCTTTGCCAATCCTGGTAAAGGTGAATGGAAACGTCTTTCCGGCTTCGTTTTTCAATTCAATCTGAACATCGGGGGTATTGATTAATTCGTACGACGCATTATACACCTCAGCTTCAAACACAAGCGACTCGTTCTCGGCATAGCTATTTTTTGCTGTGATGCGGAGGTTGCGTTTCTCTGCGCGCACGCTTAAATATTGCACCACCCTCGAAATAAGGTCATTAAACAAATCGTGCGATTTGGTGCGTGTAAACAAGCCCATTCTCCAACGCCAGATTCCTTCGCCACACAACACGGCTTCCTTTCGTTGCGGATCGTTTCCGAAGGCAAACAATGGATATTGCGTATCGACCATACCAATGCGCTGCGTAAACAATACAGCAGCCTGACCATTCTTATTAATGGATGCGTTTGGAACCTGCAGCGGATCGAGGTTGCCGGCCATTCCTTGCCAAGCATCATTCAACACAAACAAGGCAAAATTTGCATTTGTCTTTGCCTGCACATCGTTCGAACCACCGCGGCTTGCGTTAAACTGAAGCACATTCTGAACCCCGTTCAATTGCTGCAATGCGGAATTAGTTCCGGCGATGAACCAAACAGGCTTGTTCTCCGATCGCAATGCTGCCATGAGATTCTGCGCTGCGTTTCGGTTCGATGGCAACTGATGCGCGATTACCAGGCTATAGGGCTTCAGCGATTCATTGAATTTATCGGCAAGGGCTACGCTAACCTCATAATTATCGTTCGATTGCAGTGCAAAACGAATAGCCGCCAAATCGGGATGTGGAGCATCGGCAAGGATTAGGATTTTTTGCCGCGCATCGAGCACTTCGACAAAGAAATCGCGCTGGTTGTTTGCCGTAGTAAATTCGCCACGAACAGGCTTAACCACCGCACGGAGTTTTAAAATCCCGGGCTTATCGGCTGTAAGGCGGAATGATTCCGTAACAAAGAATGAATTGCCTTTAATCACCAAAGGCCTACTTTCAATCAGTGCGCCTTCTTTGTAGAGTTCCAAAACCGTATTGGCTCCATTAAACTTGCGCGCATCAACCGAAATCTCAACCGGAAAGGTATTGTTTAAGTAGGCAAGCTGGTTGTGGTTCACCTGTTTGATAAGCACATCGCGCTTTATGGCCGTATCGCCCAACGCTATCGTGTATATTGGTGCCCTTAGCTCGTTGGGCACATACAACGGACTTGTTCCCTTATTGAAAATTCCATCCCCTGCGAGGATAATTGCGCCTACATTTCGATTCACATAGCGCGTGTTGATTTCACGAAGTGCCGCCGAAATATCGGTTTCTTTCCCCTCAAAATTCAGGATAAAACTATCGTTAAGCGTTTTATCAAAAGTATATTTTCTGAATTCGTATTGCTCGCTGAGTTCACTTTCGAGTTTATTCAAAATCCCCGGCCATTGCCCACGCAAAAATGAACTGTCGCGCGGGGTATTTACCGAGGCCGAATTGTCGTGCAGCAATACAATAATTGGCTTTTCGACCGTACGGCTTACCAATCGAAGCAGGGGCGCGAAAAGGAGTAAACTAATGAAGAACGCACTCAAGAAACGAAGTGCGGTAAGGCTGCGAATTAACCAAATGCTTTGCTCTTTGAATGCTGTATTTTTACGATACAGCAACCAAGCATACAGAGCACCACAACCCAGGCATAGTAAAATAAACCAGGCAGGATACTGATATACAAATTCGAACTTCACCGATCGTCTCCCAAGATTAATACTGCATTACATGCGCATGCCGCCGCACACGTTAATTACTTGTCCGTTTACGTATGCCGACATATCTGAGGCTAAAAATACTGCTACATTGGCAACATCGAGCGGAGTTCCGCCACGTTTAAGTGGAATACTGTCGGCCCATTGCTTACGCACATCTTCGTTGAGCTCGGCTGTCATTTCGGTTTCGATAAAGCCCGGAGCGATAGCATTGCTGCGAATGTTGCGCGAGCCCAGTTCCTGTGCAACCGATTTAGTAAAGCCTTCGATACCGGCCTTTGATGCGGCATAGTTTGCTTGTCCCGCATTTCCGCCACCGCCTACAACAGAACTCATGTTAATGAACACACCATACCGGTTTTTCAGCATAGGTTTGATGGCTGCCTTGGTAAGGTTGAACACCGACTTCAGATTGGTTTGGATAACAGCATCCCATTGTTCCTCGCTCATGCGCATCAACAAGCCGTCTTTGGTTATTCCGGCATTGTTCACCACAATGTGGAGGTCGCCAAAATCGGCCAGCACTTGCGCAACGAGTCCTTCGGCGGCACTAAAAATCGCCGCATCCGAATGGTATCCTTTTGCTTTAACGCCCATAGCAGCAAGTTCGTTTTCGAGATCGCGAGCTTTTTGTTCAGACGACATGTATGTAAACGCAACATGCGCGCCTTCTTCGGCAAAACGATGCGCAAGACCTCTTCCTATTCCGCGTGTAGCGCCCGTTATAAGCGCAACTTTATTTTCGAGCAGTTTCATGAAATTTCAAAAGTTTGAGACGCCAAACCTACGGCAATTCGGGCGTAAAGGCAAACGCAATGCGTTCGATTAATCGTGTTCTTCTGTCTCGTTTATTTCTCCGCTTGAATCGGGTTGAGCCACAATTGCGGTCCCGCTTAGTTCGGGGTGACGGATTTTTCCACCCGAATTTCCGGCTCTGGCCATAAAAAGTACATTCGCCAGCGCCATTGCGAGCAGGGCAATGCGAATTTTGGAGGCAAGTTGATTCGCACTTTGCTCAAGAAAAAAGACAATACCGGCCAAAATTCCTGAGATAACCATTAGCCAAAGTGCTGCTTCTGCCCTTTCTTCGTGTTCGTGAATTATATCGTGCGAAACGCCGGGATACGATTCTACAATTTCTTCGGCACCTTCGCCCGTTAGAAAAGCTGGAACAGTTGTAATAAGTGCAAAAACGAAAAGCCCATACGCCACATAACGTACAGTCTGATTCTTCAAAATCATTCCTGCTAAAAGAACCAATACAGCGATAATGGAACCGATGATGGGAAAATGATTAAACAATAGATGAATGTGAGCCTGATTCATGGTATATCGATTTAGGTGTTGCGTTTGGTTAAAATTTCGCGGCGTTCGGGCAAATGCGCCTCACTGAGGTATAAAATGGCTTCGGCTGGTGTTTCGGCAAAATGGAGCAGCGCCTTCGTTTCTTTGTGAAGGAAAGCGCTTTGTTCCATGCGGTTTACCTGTTCCTTCAGTCCATCATAAAAGCCGAAGCAATTGAGTACGCAGATGGGCTTGTTATGAAGTCCTAACTGCGCCCAGGTAAGCATTTCGAAGAGTTCTTCCATCGTACCAAATCCGCCTGGTAAAGCCAAAAAAGCATCAGAAAGCTCAAACATCCGCATTTTGCGCTCGTGCATGGTCTCCACTTTAATGAGCTCTGTAACGCCTTCGTGCCCCACCTCCATGTTGAATAAAAAATGAGGAATAACACCGGTTACGTTTGCACCGGCCTGAAGCACCGCATCGGCAACAATTCCCATGATACCTACCTTGCCGCCACCATACACCAAATCATAGCCCGATTTGGCCATCATTGCTCCGGTTTCTTCGGCGATCTGCCTGTATTCGGACGAATTACCTGCTGCTACACCACAATACACTGCGATTCTATGGATGTGTTTCACAGGTTAAAGATAGAAAAACAGCAGCTCGGTTCAACCTGCAGACAATTGACATTTTAGCTTGAAGGTATACGTCGAGGCGTATTAAGGATTGCAGGCATCGCAATTTCCGGCATCACTTGTATCTCCGGCAGGATACATTTGTGTTTCAGAATGCCTGCAATGCAAACACGAAATTTCCTTTTTCAATGGAAGCCGGGTTGGATTACCGCACAACATTAGTTATGTTAAAAGCATGGAGCTTACTAGCAATGAAGCAGTGAAACAAGCAATAATTGCAGGCTTGGGATATTCAATTTTGCCCTTAATTGGAATAAAGAATGAGCTTATGCTCAATCAACTCGATGTGATTGATGTTCCAAAGCTGAAGTTAGAATCGGAATGGAATTTAGTGTGGTTGAAATCGAAAAGCCTTTCTCCACAGGCAAAATCACTATTAAATTATATTGAAACACACAAGAATCGGATTTCAATGGAACATTTTGGATGGATTTCTGAATATGAAAAATAAGAATGAATGAGCTCAAAATACCGAACGTTCATTTTCAAAACCAATTTGACCGAATGGAGAATGATGCGAATAAACCACAACAAAGATTCAAACGCATTCTGTTCTTAGTTAATTTTAGCATTTAGAACATTCCAGGGCCCACCGTTGTGCGCCTCAATGCCGCCATTGCGTAAAATACTTTTGGCCATTCCGCTGCGGGCGCCACTTCGGCAACAGGTAATAATGGTTTTGTTTTTCTGTTTCAATTCTCCGACTTTACCTTTAATGGTATCGACCGGAATATTCACGGAGCCTTTAATGTGTCCCGATTTGTATTCGAAAGGCGTGCGCACATCAACGATCAAGGCGCCATCGGCAATTAATTGTTTGAAATCAACCGCCGGAGTGA
Source organism: Bacteroidota bacterium (assembly GCA_947497195.1). Lineage (GTDB taxonomy): Bacteria > Bacteroidota > Bacteroidia > M30B66 > M30B66 > CAMCXT01. The sequence continues at coordinate 2,019 of CANMGM010000117.1, read as the reverse complement.
ATAGTTTTTTGATGAATCCCAACATAGTTATTTTTGAATTATTATAATTCCCTCAATACTTTTCATTTCAATTTCATATCTCGGATATCTAAGAAACGAATGTGCTAATTTCTAAAGCAAGGTACTTGGACACACATATTCGCTCACGTTGAATTTACCCGAATCTTTGATTGCTTTGAATCCGCCTTTCACATCAATCAGGTTATCGTATCCGCGGGCTTTAAGAATCGAAGTAAAAATCATTGAACGATATCCGGCAGCGCAATGCACAAAATACGTTTTGTGTTTGTCGACCTTTAACATGCTTTCGTTTATGAAATCGAGCGGTGCGTTGAGTGCATTCAAAATATGCTCGCTATCGTATTCGCTGTGCTTGCGCACATCAAGAATTTCGTAGCCGCCTTTTTCGTATTCAGTCGCCATTTCATCTGCAGTCAGCGATACAATATGATCGGTTTCGCGTCCATCTTTTAGCCATGCATCCATACCACCTGCAAGAAAACCGAGTGCATTGTCGTAGCCAACACGCGCCAGGCGGGTCACCACTTCTTCCTCACGCCCGGCATCGGTAATCAGCAAAATTGGCTGTTTTATATCAGGTATCAGGGCGCCCACCCAAGGTGCAAATCCGCCATCGATTCCGATATTGATTGAATTGGGAATAAACGATTTTGCAAAAACCTGTGCGGCACGTGTATCGAGAATGATGGCCGAAGTTTCGTTGGCAGCAGCTTCGAATGCAGCCGGACTTAACGCTGTTGTTCCTTTTTGGAGAACCAAGTCGATGCTTTCATACCCTTTCTTGTTCATAGCTACATTGAGCGGAAAATAAGCAGGTGGAGGCATGAGTCCAGTCGTAACTTCCTTCACAAATTCGGCTTTGGTCATATCGGCACGCAAAGCATAATTTAAGTTCTTCTGATTTCCCAAGGTGTCGGATGTTTCCTTACTCATGTTTTTACCACAGGCCGATCCTGCACCGTGTGCCGGATAAACAGTAATATCATCGTTCAGCGGCATAATCTTGTTGCGCAGCGAATCGAACAGGGTTTCGGCGAGCTGCTCCTGTGTGAGGTGTGCTGCTTTCTGTGCCAAATCGGGACGGCCAACATCGCCAATAAACAGCGTATCGCCGCTGAATAGTGCAATGTCTTTTCCATGTTCGTCGCTCAACAGGTAACAAGTGCTTTCCATGGTATGTCCGGGTGTGTGCAGCACCTTGATGGTGATGTTACCCAGTTTAAACACTTCGTTATCGCTGGCAATGTGCGCATTGAAATCGGGGTTTGCAGCGGGACCGTAAACGATTGTAGCGCCCGATTTCGCAGCCAGATCGAGGTGACCTGAAACAAAATCGGCGTGAAAATGCGTTTCGAATACGTATTTGATTTTCACCCCCGCTTTTTCGGCGCGCTCTAGATAGGGTGCTACTTCGCGCAGCGGATCGATTACTGCGGCCTCGCCATTGCTCTCAATAAAATATGCTCCTTGTGCAAGGCAGCCGGTATAGATTTGTTCAATTTTCATGTGCTGAAATTTGTTGTGCAAATGTCTTAAGGGAAATCAAGTTAACATGTGACAAAAATCACATGCGGAATTTTGTGTAAAACTAGTGTATTCAAGCAATAACTGATTATCGATACTGGATAAATTTATCATACCCATCAACAGAACCAAGGCGAACGTTTGTTTGCCATTTTAGTGGTTTGTAAGGCGTGGGGAGGCCTTACATTTTGGTCGAATTTTTGCATCCTTTTTTTATCAAGAAAAAAAGGATGTCGCTGAAGGCAAGCACTATGCTATAAAAGCAGCGAAAATTAAAAGCACCCTAATGCGGTAAAAAGACAATTTATTCACCGCATATTTGCGGCGATTATTCCCTAAATTTGCCGCAAGCAATTTCTAGGAAATGGCAAAATACATCTATGAACATAAAAACTGGACAGCTTTTACCTGGAATAACGCATCCATAAATACAATTTTTGGAGAAGTGCGCCTCATGCAGGGTAAAATCATTGG
>CANMGM010000116.1 GCA_947497195.1 Bacteroidota bacterium | reverse complement strand
CGGTAGAGCCAAACCCCCAAACCGATGCAGCCTGCAGTGAGGAATATCCAACCCGTAAAGGGCTCCAAGCCATTCGAACCCAAGGTGTGTACTTGGTTGTATTTGAAAAACGCATCAATAAAGCCGCTACCGATAAACACAATAAACGGAAAGCTCAAATAGCGAGGCTCAACCACATGATGTTCGTTTTTACGTGTGGTTAAGATAACTGCAGCCAGTGCCGCCGTTAATCCCAAGATTTTGTAAACCCCGCAACTTTCGCCGAGCATCAATACCGCGTAAAGCACCGGAATTACCAGCGACATTTTATTTGCAACCGTTGTTACCGAAACACCAATTCGTTGTGCACTTATTCCGATGATATTGAACAGACTGATGAACAAAACGCCCATAATTAGGGCATTGGCAAACCAAGGCTCGTTTGGCGCATCCTGAAATCCAATTCCCGATGGATCGAGTGCAAAACTCAATCCCGCAGCTACTGCATAATTCACCACAATGGCATCAGACGTTTCAATCCGATAACGCTCAAACAATTTAAAAACTACCATTATAGCGGCAGAACTGAGCATACTGAGGATGAGATACATCATTAGTTTCGAATGGATTTTGAAATCGCCTGTTCTGAAATTAATAGTTCAGCAAGTCAACTACCGCCTGCTTTACCTTCTCAGCATTGGGTAACATGGTTTGTTCGAGCGTGCTGTTGAGCGGTATTGCCGGAAGATTTTCGGATCCCAGCACACGCACCGGAGCGTCGAGCGATTCGAAGCAATACTCTTGAATTAGCCCGGCCAAGCTACGTGCAAATGAATTTCCTGAAGGCTCCTCGGTCAGCACTAGGCATTTTTTACACTTGCGTACCGACGTAAAAATCGTCTCCTCATCAAGCGGATATATGCAACGTAAATCAACAATTTCAACCGTTTCGCGCATCTCTTTCGTAGCATTCAGTGCCCAGTGCACACCCATTCCGTACGTAATTACACACAGCGTTGGTTCTGTTTTACGTTCATTTATTTCCTGCACTAAAGCTGCTTTCCCAAGCGGAAGCACATAGTCTTCATCGGGTTCGGCTCGACGCGCTGTTTCGGTTCCCTTAACTTTCGACCAGTACAGGCCTTTGTGTTCGAGAATCACGACCGGGTTCGGATCGTAATAAGCTGCTTTAATTAATCCTTTCAAATCGGCACCATTACTTGGGTAGGCGATTTTAATTCCGCGGATATTGCTCAATACGCTTTCAACCGACGACGAATGATACGGTCCGCCGCTGCCGTAAGCGCCAATGGGCACGCGCAAAATCATACTCACTGGCCATTGTCCGTTTGTGAGGTAGCATGAGCGAGAAACCTCGGTAAACAATTGGTTGAGACCCGGCCAGATATAATCGGCAAACTGCACTTCAACGATTGGCTTCAGTCCAACGGCCGACATCCCCACAGTTGACCCCACAATAAATGCTTCCTGAATGGGTGTATTGAAAACACGCGCATCGCCAAACTTCTGCGCCAATGTCGCAGCTTCGCGAAAAACCCCGCCAAGTCGTGCACCTACATCTTGTCCATACAAGAGGCATTCGGGATGTTTGCGCATCAATTCTTCGACAGCGAATAAAGCACAATCTACCATCACTACACTATCCTCACGTTCAGGTATTCTGTTTCCAGATTCGGCAACAATCGGTGTTGGGGCAAAATCGTGTGTAAATAAATCTTTTGCTCGCGGATCTTCGGCTCTTAGCGCTTGTTCAAAATCGGCCGCAACCACTTCATGAGCATCGTTTTCGATATTTTTTATTTCGATTTCGGAGAAGCCGTTTTTACGCAACTGTTCTAAAAAAACCGGATATGGATCGCGACTCCGGGCTTCGTCCAGATCGTCGCGGTACCATTCCATACGCACACCCGATGTGTGGTGATTGAGCAATGGAACACGCGCATGCAAAAGCATTGGCCTACGTTCTTTGCGAATAATTTCGAGCATCTCTGATGCCGTTGTATAGGATTCTTCGAAATTTGCGCCATCTATTGTTCGCGCCTCAATTCCTTTAAATCCTTTGATGTACTCAAACGCATTCTGTGCGCGGGTTTCGGCTGCATTGGCCGATATGTCCCAGCCGTTATCCTGAACGAGATACAGAATAGGTAGTTGCTTCAGGGCTGCCATTTGAAAGGCTTCTGCAATTTCGCCTTCGGTTACGGATGCATCGCCCAGTGAACAAACTACTACAGGAGAATCGGATGGATTATCGTGTGGAATTCCTGTTTTCTCTTTATACCAAAAGCCCATAGCTGCACCGGTTGCCGGAATGGCTTGCATACCGGTTGCCGAACTTTGGTGCGGAATTTTGGGTTTATCGGCATCGCGCAAACTGGGATGGCAATAATACGTTCGTCCACCCGAAAATGGATCATCGCGTTTTGCCAGCAATTGCAGCATCAAATCGTATGGACGTAAGCCCATACCCAGCAGCATGGCATCATCGCGGTAATATGGAAATGCGTAATCACATGGGATAAGCTGCATCGAAACGGCAAGCTGAATGGCTTCGTGTCCGCGCGATGTAGCATGAACATACTTCGAAACAAGCTTGAAGTTCGACTCATACAATTCGGTCATCGCTTTGGCCTGAGCCATTAGTGAAAAGGCGCGTTTCAGAACGTCTTTTGAAATTTTTTCAGCCATTTGGGCAGCGAAGGTAAGAAGAAAATAAGTTGGTAAGCAGCATTTATACGACCGCCCGCGCTATGCAGCGAAATTAAAATTAAGTAAGCCTAACCGCCGGCCTTCTTCGCCCGATACCCTTTTGAAATCAAGTGCTGCAGGATTTTATCGCGGTGGTCGCCTTGGATGATGATGTCGCCATCTTTTACATTTCCGCCACAGCCACATAAGCTCTTCAGGCTTTTGGCGAGTTGCTCGGCGTCTTCCGATTTGCCGATAAATCCTTTTATAACCGAGGCTTTTTTATCGCCTTTGTAGCGTTCGAGCCAAATTTTCAATTCTTGCGAAGGATTGGGAAGCGTTTCGGGCTCCTCGTTTTGTTCCTGTTCGTAAACAAAGTTCGGATTGGTTGAATACACCACATTGATGCGATCCTTAGACTTGCTCATGCCGCTAAATTAAGCGAAATTATCGTGAAAGGACTTTGTCAATCTAAATAGTTAAAAATTGTTGAATTATCAACATAGTTATCTATAAATCAAAGGTTCAGGATAGATTTACCTGAAAGTAAATCAGTGTATAAATGAAAACAAATAGCATTTCCATTGAAAAAAGGATATTCAACTTGCGCGAAACGCATGTGATGATTGATCGGGATCTGGCCGAATTGTATCAGGTCGAAACAAAGGTGCTTAACCAGGCGGTAAAACGTAATATCGAACGGTTTCCTACCTACTTTCGATTTCAATTGCTTCAAAATGAATTAGATGAACTGGTCACAATTTGTGACCGGTTGCTCGTTTTGAAACATAGCACCACGCTCCCGTATGCATTTACCGAACAGGGTGTGGCTATGCTATCGGCTGTTTTACGCAGTGATGTTGCTGTTCAGATAAGCATACAGATTATGCAATCTTTTGTTTCGATGCGCCGCACATTTCGCAATTTGCATGGTGTTATTCAACGGCTCGAACATGTGGAAATGAAACAGGCTCAGACCGATTCAAAACTGGAAGGCATATTGCAAGCCCTGGAGAAGGATGCCATCCCACGGCAGGGTATTTTCTTCGAGGGCCAATTATTCGATGCGCATGTTTTTGTTAGCCAGCTCGTTAAGAAAGCAAAGGCAACATTGATTTTAGTAGATAATTACATCGATGAAACGACATTACTCCTGCTTAGTAAACGTAAAGAAAATGTGCTGTGTACCATTTATTCCCGTCCTAAATCGACGCTGCTTAAAGACCTCGAAAAACATAATAAACAATATCCGCAAATTTCATTTGTAGAAAATTGCAGCTGCCACGACCGCTTTCTCATCATTGATACGCAGCTTTATCATTTTGGTGCATCGCTCAAAGATTTGGGCAATAAATGTTTCGCTTTTAGCAGGATGGATGCCTTACGATCGGAGATTGAGGCGAAATTACCTTTAAAATAACAGTTCAATTTTCTTAACAACATAAATCACAGCTTCTAAATTTGTAACGGTGTTTTAACATGAATTTCCAAAACGACCTGTTTACCATTTATGACAAATCGTGATCTAGAATCCTATTTCAATTCGGAATTGCCTTTCTCCGAAATATTAGTCCGCTTACGCGCAATTGTTCACGAATGTGGATTAACAGAGGTCAGCAAATGGCAATCGCCCTGCTACACCCACAAAGGAAAAAATATCTGTATTCTAGGTCGATTTAAAGACAACTGCATTTTAAGTTTCTTCAAGGGCGCGATGCTTCAGGATGAAGCCGGGATTTTAACAAAAGCCGGCGAGAACAGTCAGGCGGGCAGGATTATTCGGTTCCGCACCTTGGATGATTTTACACGCGTTGAACCTTTTTTGAAAGCCTACATTTTTGAAGCCATCGAGCTAGAGCGCTCAGGTACTACACTTGCCTCAGATCACAAACAGACATTGGAAATTCCGAATGAATTTAAAATAGTTTTTGAAGCGGATGAATCGTATAAATTGGCATTCGAATCATTAACAACGGGTCGGCAACGCGCCTATTTCATCTTTGTATCAGCAGCTAAAAATGAACAAACCCGATTCGATCGTGTGGCGAAGTTTCGTCAACGTATTTTGGACGGATACGGAATGAACGATTGTACCTGTGGACTATCGCGCCGCATGCCCAATTGCGATGGTTCGCACAAGCAAATAAACACGCACGACGCTAAATAATTAGAAACCGATTGTGAACTAAACAGGCAGTTTCTTGTTCTTTTTCCTATGAAAACTTTTCTTCTTTCAGCAGCATTGATTTGCCTTTTTAACCAATGCACACGTGTGGTTTCTGCACCCAACGAAATTGTTATGGCAACTACTTCATTTTACGACTTCAAACTTGCGGCGCTCGACGGTAAAACAATCGATTTCTCAACCTTTAAAGGGAAGAAGGTACTTATTGTAAATACCGCTTCCGAATGTGGCTTCACTCCGCAATATGCCGGTTTGCAGGAATTGCATGCTAAACACGGCGATAAATTGGTTATCCTCGGATTTCCCTGCAACGATTTTGGTGGACAGGAACCCGGAAATTCTGGTGAGATAGCTACTTTTTGCTCTAAAAATTACGGAGTTAGCTTTCAGATGATGGAAAAAGTAAATGTGAAAGGCGATGGTAAATCCCCGATTTACAAATGGCTTACATCAAAAGAAGCCAATGGATGGAATGAAGAGGCGCCGAACTGGAATTTCTGCAAGTATCTGGTCGACGAGCAAGGGAAACTCATCAATTTCTTTACTTCGGGTGTAAAACCGATGAGTGAGGAATTGATTTCTAAACTGTAGTTCGGAAAACACGCTTAAATAATGCGGCCAATGCAAAGGTCAGCGCGTTTGTAACCGCTATGCATCCCGCAATGGAAGCGTCGAGATACACTGCAAATGCATAGGCAATTATGCAGGAAACAACACCAAAAATCACTGCCAGATAAATCATCCGCGTTAGCGATTTCGAAAAAAGTGCAGCCGTTGCCGCCGGTCCCGATAACAGCGATACCACCATGATGGCGCCCACCGATTCAAAAGCCGTTACTGTCGAGAGCGATACCATGGCCATAAGCAAGTAATGCCAAAATACTGCCGATAATCCAGCTACAGTGGCGTACGATGGATCAAAGGTGCTAATCCAAAATCCGCGGTAACCGAAAACGATAATGGCGATGAGAAGCAGATCCAAAATGCCGGCAATCCAAATTTGACGTGGAATTTCGAGCCAACCCAAGTCGAAGGGCACCAGTGCAATCTCTCCATACAATACGCAATCTTGGTCTAGATCGGTTTGCCGCGTAAAGGCACTCACCAATATCAATCCCAACGCAAATAAAAATGTATAGCTAATGCCAATGCTCGCGTCGGCACTTACCCGCATGCGTTTGTGAATGAATTCGATTATCCAAGTTAATGCAAGCCCGATTACCGTTGCGCCGAAAATCATGGGCCAGCCTCCAATGTTGCCACTCAGCATATAGGCCGCTACAATTCCCGGTAAAACGGCATGCGAAATGGCATCGCCAAACATGGTCATTTTGCGCAATACTAAAAAGCAGCCCGGAATGGCGCAGGCTACCGTTACCAAACAGGCCGTAATGAGAATATACGCATCGTTAAGGCTCATCGGCGAGGTGGAATTACGGTATTGTGCGGATCGATGGAAGGATTGCCCAATAACAGTTCGAGCTGGGCTTCAATCTCGGGCGTGATTACGTGTTCAATGGCTTCGGCATCGTCGTGTACATGATCGGGTGCGAGGTGCAAATATTTCTGAAGATACAACTCCCACAAACGATGCAGGCGAACGATGCGTTGCGCTTCGGCCAAACCGCGATTACTCAGACTGTACGATTCGAGTTCGTGATTCAGTTTGTCTTGTTGAACAAGCGTTTTCAAGCCACTTTCTAGCTGTTCGGTTTTAAACGCCCGGTAATTCAATAGATCTTCCTTCAAAATGCGCCCCTGCATATGCCCCGATTTTTCTCCAATCTGGTAGAATAGCTTCAGTATATTTTCATTGCGGATTTTCAATCGGTTGCGGCGGTGTATGTACCAGCGCGCTAAAATTCCGCGACGCGGCGCCAATACCATTGAAATTCCTGCGATGCATGTGGCCGTAACCACAATCCAAGGACCGGTAGGCATTTGAGGAGCGCTGAATGATACAAATGAACCTGCATACCCTGCAAGCGCTCCGAAAATAGCCGACAAGGCAAGCATTGCATTCAGGCTCTGTGTCCAAAAACGCGCTGCCAGGGCCGGTGTTATAAGCAGCGCCGCCATCAGTACAGCACCAACGGCCTGAATACCAATCGTTACTACCCAAACAGTGCAAACCGATAATACAGCTCGCAAAACCAGTATCGGAAAACCACTCGAGCGGGCAAACTCTTCATCGAACGAAATGGCATATAGCCCACGTTTAAATACGATTATCACCGCTAAAATTCCTAAAGTTGTGAATTGAATG
>CANMGM010000115.1 GCA_947497195.1 Bacteroidota bacterium | reverse complement strand
CACTTCAGCAAATTTTCGAATGTACCTTAGACGATATTCACTTTAGCCGGGAAAAAGACATGCTTGAAATAACCGATGGCGGTAAAATGTTCCTCTACAACCTGGCCGAAAATAAAACAATCTGGGAAGAAACGCTATTCTCAGAAAATCCAAAATGAAATCGTTTATGCAATCTATAAAAACACTCATCCGTCGTTTTTCGGCATACTTTATAAAAGGTTTGCTATTGATAGCACCAATAGGTCTAACCGCTTATGTTGTTTATCTGTCGGTCCGTTTTGTTCGCAATCTCTTTCCCAGCGATTTACTTTTACCAAGCATCGTTATTGTGCTACTCGGAACAGCTTTTCTTGGCTGGATGGGAACACTTCTTATCCAAACTCCAATTTTGCAATTCATCGACAAAGCGCTTGAACGTATTCCGCTTATTAAATTCATTTACACTTCTATACGCGATTTGATGTCGGCATTTATGGGCAATGAAAAACGATTTAACAAGCCGGTTATGGTGCGGATGGGTGAATCGGATGGTGTATACAAACTGGGGTTTATAACCCAAAAGAATTTGAAAATCTTGGGAATTCAGGATGAAATTTGCGCCGTTTACATGCCACACAGCTATAACTTTTCGGGCAACCTGTTTTTAATTGAAACTTCTCGCATTAAACCCTTGGATGCTAGCACCGAGGATGTAATGAAATTTATTGTATCGGGAGGGGTGACGCGAATCTAAGTTTCAATTGGCTTTAGGCAAAGCGTTACCGCAAATGCCCTCTAAAAATGTTTTCGTAAATCGCTTCCACAAGAACATTACTTATGGGCATTTTCGCCTTTCTCAGCCTTCTTTCGCTGGTAACGTCGCAGCGAATACAAAATAGCCGAGCAGAAGGTTCCAAACAGGGGCATTTTGGCCGCATCAAACGATGCATTAATCAACATTCCGATACTCAAACCGGCCATGGCCACTGCAATAATGAGCCAGAACCACTCCATGGCTTTAAATACTTTCAGATTGTTCATTCTTCAATATTTACTATTCCGCGAATTTTTAAAATTCGGTATTGACTAAAATCTTGATTCGACTCGAATCCATCGCCATATATCACTTCCTGCTTCGAAGTTATTTTCGAGAATTTATCGGAATAAATACGACCCGATTTTTGATCCCAAATTAACTCTTCCGTCTCAAGGCGCTTTCCTTCCAGCTTATTCACCAATTGTACATTATTTCGAGCAATCATTTGTTCGGATTTGGTGTTGTTGATGGCATACTTCGCCTTCAATTCGCCCGATTCGCTGCCATCTTCACCGTAAAACTTCACCTCAACTCCATCTGTAAACTCGATGCGCTCCTTCTCCCCAAGATACGTATCGCGGCGCGGCGCCTTAACCTTTGCACGCAAACGGGCACTATCGGTATACAGCATTTCGACATTTTTAGTCGATGAAACAGGCATTTCAACATCCTTGGTCAATTGCTTCACAACAGCCGGATCGTTCTTACATCCGATACTTGCTGTAACAACCAGTAAGGAGATTAGCCGCACCATTAGTCAAATCGGGTACGAACAAACCAGCGGTCGTTCAATGAAAAACTAATTGCAAGACGCACAAAGCGCTCCTGAAGAGGATTATCGACAACGTTACCGCGCTGACCAAATGTGAGGGCGATGTTCACCGAACTTCGGGCAGGCTTGCGGTAATATGTGGGAATATCGAAAGGAATTCCCGCACCCAGTGTAAAGCCGAATTCCTGCACCGGCTTGCCATTAAACTGCAAAAATCCATCGCTGTAATATCCTCCAAAACGATAGGCGGCTTTCTTAAACGTTCCACGCTTAGCCGTAACCGAAGGAATCCACTGAAATCCAGCACTTGCCGTATATGAACTTCTTACAGAATCAATCGCTTCAAAAATTCTGAATCCGGCCCAATCGGTGTAAAGCCCCGAAACATGCAGCATCCATTTCCCACTACTGTTCGCCAGACTAAATCCACCGCCAAACTGAGCAGGCATAACTACTGTACCAGAGCTAATATTTCGATAATAAGCCGTATCGACAAGTGTATTCAGATTGCCAAGACCGAAAAACGACTCAGCAAGTAAACTCGAAGAACCCGATACCGATAGCGATGGCTTGTAGGTAAATCCAAATTTTAAATGAAGCGAATCGAGCGAAGCAGGTTTCTTTTGCCTACGCAGTGTTGTATCGCTAACGACGGCTTTTCGTTTTCTAAAGCAATGTTGAACTGTTAATCCAACTTTCGCATCGAAGCCTTTTACCTGATTTGTAGTTGAAATTCGCGAACCCCGAATCTGGCTTAGCTGATCTGGAAAGGTAGTTTCGGCAAATGTATTTGTTTTACCGAATAAATACCGAAGCTCGGCTCCCACAGCAATGTTGCGGTGCAACTGAAAAGATTGCGTTGTTCCTACGGATGAGATTCCACCGTTTCCTTTGTAGGTATAATATGTTTTACCTTCTGCATCAAATTGAGCACTATCGGCCAGCGAATATCCCATATTGGTAAGTGGGCGCAAGTGCAATGCTGTACTCCAGTATTTCTTTATAACGGGAAAGGCCAAAGCAACCAGCGAATATCCCGCATTGATTCCGCGTGCAGAAACAGAAGTTGACTTGTAATCCTTAATCATTCCTGCCATTCCTCCTTCGAACACGCTTACGCCTCTGCCCAGCGATGTAAGCGATGCCGGCTGATCGAGGTTTAGAACAGAAGAATCGGTATACGCTAGCACGGTTCCGCCCAAGGCCTGGAAGGCCGCCGAGGGACCCGGCAACTGCTCACCCAACGTGTAACGACCATAGGGCGATTGACTGAGGTTCTGCGACCAAACTATAGCCGGAAACAGTACGAGTATAATGAAGCACAAAAGCCTATCAGGCAGGTTGATGCAGGCAAATTTCATTGAGTCCTTTTAGTGTAAGCCAGGGTTCGGAATAAATGGTAGTTTTAAGATTTCGTTCGAGCAGCGCAACATCACCACCTGTTATAATAACGCGCAAATCTTTATGTGTCATTTGGTACTGCTCGAGCACCCCTTTAATTTCGGCAAGTGCCCCATTGATAACGCCCGATTGGATGGCTTCGGTTGTGTTTTTTCCGATTAAAAACACCGTATCACTTCGTCCGAGCAGCGGCAAACGCGCGGTGTATTCGTGCAATGCCCTGAAGCGCATGTCGATACCGGGCGCAATAGACCCTCCGAAATATTCATTATCGGCAGTAACAAAATCGAATTTAATACAGGTTCCAGCATCAATAATAACAACCGGAGAACCAGGGAAGAGATGCGCTGCTGCTGCGGCATTGGCCAATCGGTCGCGTCCCAGTGTTTCGGGTGTTTCGTATCGGTTTAGAACCGATGTTCCGATCTCAGGTTTGAAATAGGAATACGGAATGCGCGCCTTATCGAGAAACTGCTCAATAGCAGCCGCACCGTGTGTAACATTTCCGATAAATGCCTTCGAAGGCAAATGTACTTGCAACTTCACCAATAAATCTTCAATCTCCGATTCGCTACTGCGCAATGCCTTACCCGCCTTGATGAGTTTTCGCCCATCGAAGCAGGCAGCTTTCACTGCTGTGTTTCCAATGTCAAGAATTAAGTGAACCATAAACGAATTCGACGCAAAGATATAATTTCACTCCAAGGAATTCTTCAACACTGTCGGGAAATTGAAGGTTCGGTCATGTCGTATAGGCCATTTCTATAATTTAGCCAAAAAGAAACAGCCATGCAGCAAATACGAATCGTAGCAGAGGTAGAAGAGTATCAGCATTTTCATGAATTACCGAACGAGGAGCAAGAACTCGTGCAGGCTGCACAAAAAGTTGCCATAGCCGCCTATGCTCCATATTCGGGTTTCTTCGTCGGAGCCGCATTATTGCTTGAAGATGGAACAGTTGTTTCGGGGAGTAATCAGGAAAATGTTGCCTTCCCTTCGGGTATCTGCGCCGAACGAACTGCGATGTTTTGGGCGGGTGCGAATTATCCCGGTAAAGCCATATTAAAAATGGCCATCTATGCCCAATCTGAAGATTTTCTGGTCGAAACTCCGGTTTATCCTTGCGGTTCTTGTAGGCAGGTTATGTCGGAATATGAACGCATCGGGCAGCGTCCGATTCGTATTTTAATGGTTGCAGCAACCGGAAAGACGCATGCCGTTAACGGATTGATAAATATTCTACCCGTTGCTTTCGATGCCGATAATTTAAAGCGCCAAAAATAAAATTATTCGCAATTAATTGCCCTGTAAAGTGTTTTCATTTAAATTTGCAGCACAAGATTTACACTTATGGCAAAATCCGGTTTTACAAAAGAACAATACCTGAAGTGGTACGAAAGTATGCTGCTGTGGCGACGGTTTGAAGAAAAAGCCAGTCAGCTTTATATCCAACAAAAAATTAGAGGCTTTTGTCATTTGTACATCGGGCAGGAAGCTGTGGTAGCAGGAGCAATAAGTGTAATCCGCGACGACGATAACATGATTTCAGCCTACCGCGATCACGTTCACCCGATTGCGAAGGGGGTTCATCCGAATGCAATCATGGCCGAACTGATGGCGAAGGTTACCGGCTGTTCCAAAGGAAAAGGCGGATCGATGCACATGTTTTCGGCCGAGCACCGTTTCTTCGGCGGTCATGGTATTGTGGGCGGACAAATTCCGCTGGGTGCCGGAATTGCATTCGCAGATAAATACAACGGAAGCGACCGCGTTACGCTCTGTTACATGGGCGACGGCGCCGTTCGTCAAGGGGCACTACACGAAGCTTTCAATATGGCAATGCTTTGGAAATTGCCAGTTATTTTCATTATCGAAAACAACCATTACGCAATGGGTACATCGGTTGAGCGGACTACAAACGTAACCGAACTACACAAAATCGGCCTTTCGTATGAGATGCCTTCAAAACCGGTTAACGGAATGCGGGTTGAAGATGTGCACGAAGCTACTGAATGGGCTGTAAACCATGCGCGAAGCGGAAAAGGACCGGTATTGCTCGAAATTAAAACGTACCGTTTCCGCGGACATTCAATGTCTGATCCCGGCAAATACCGCACAAAAGAAGAAGTTGAAGATTACAAAAAGCAAGACCCGATTGAACAGGTTTTGACTACACTGAAAAAGAAAAAGTGGATCACCGAAGCCGAAATTGAAGCTATCGACGAGCGCATTAAAGCCGTAGTCGAAGAGTCGGTGCGTTTCTCCGAAGAATCGCCTTATCCGGATGCATCCGAATTATACCGCGACGTTTACGTGCAGGAAGATTATCCATACATCATTGAAAACTAAAGAACGCAAAGCAAGATGGCAGAAATCGTAAAAATGCCCAAGTTGAGCGATACCATGACCGAAGGTGTGGTTTCCAAATGGCATAAGAAAGTTGGCGATAAGGTAAAATCGGGCGATTTGCTCGCTGAAATCGAAACCGATAAGGCTACGATGGATTTTGAATCGTTCCAGGATGGTTTTCTATTGTACATTGGTGTTGAAGAAGGCAAAGGCGCGCCGGTAGATTCTGTCCTCGCTATTCTTGGAAAAGAAGGCGAAGATTACAAAGCATTGCTTGCCGGTGGAACGCCGGCTCCGGCTAAAGAAGAAGCCGCATCTGTGTCTGCACCCAAAGAAACGGTAACACCTGCTCCTACTCCTGTTGCGCCGGTTGCAGCCGCATTATCATCAGATAGTCGACTGAAGGCATCGCCACTGGCGAAGAAAATTGCTTCCGACAAAGGCATCGACATTTCGCAAGTAGCCGGGTCGGGCGATGGTGGACGCATCGTGAAGCGCGATGTAGAACAATTCAGTCCGGCTGCTGCATCAGCCAAACCGGCTCCGGTATTCGTTCCGGCCGGAAAAGAAAGTTATACCGATACACCGGTGAGCCAAATGCGTAAAGTAATTGCACGTCGTTTGGCAGAGAGTAAATTCAGTGCTCCGCATTTTTACCTCACGATAGAAATCGATATGGATAATGCGATGGCCGCGCGCGCAGCGATTAATGCTGCGGGTGATGTAAAAGTTTCCTTCAACGATTTCGTGGTAAAAGCCTGTTCAATGGCTTTGCGCAAACATCCGAGCATCAACTCAGCTTGGTTGGGTGATACCATTCGCACAAACCACCATATTCATATTGGTGTTGCCATTTCGGTTGAGGACGGATTGCTTGTTCCCGTTGTGCGTTTTGCCGACCAGAAAGGATTGCAGCAGATTTCGGCTGAAGTGAAAGATTATGCAGCAAGAGCGAAATCGAAGAAATTGCAACCAGCCGATTGGGAAGGGAATACCTTCACCATCAGCAATCTCGGCATGTTCGATATTGATCAGTTCACAGCCATTATTAATCCACCCGATGCATGTATTCTCGCCGTGGGAAGCATTCAGCAGAAACCGGTAGTAAAAAATGGTGCGGTTGTTCCAGGTAATGTGATGAAAGTTACGCTAAGCTGCGACCACCGGGTTGTTGATGGCGTTGCAGGAGCAGAATTCCTCAAAACGCTGAAATCAAATTTGGAGAATCCGGTGATGATGTTGGTGTAGCAGCATGATTGTTTGTGGGTTGGAAAAGGTGGATATTTTAACCACAAATGCTGATGCTTTTCTTATTTCAGAAATAGAACGCGGTTTCCTTAACTTCGATTAATCAAAATCGTATCTGCATTCAACTTATTTATCCTCCTTACTAAATGCTATGTCAAGCACAAAAACAGGTTTTGAACCATCTTTGGGGATAAATGAAATGGTTGATATCGCTATCCTATAGTATGGGTGATAGTTATCGAATATTTTTCCGATACATTTTTGTGTTCCATTCTGTTTACCGGTTGAATATGGCATCTCCCATATATCTTCCATTATTGAACTTGTGTCGGTGAAAATAGGATAAATCAAATTTAAGATCCTCCTATAATCCATCTCTGCACTTTCTTTATTGGAAAAGAAATATGTACACTCTACAATCATAGGATGTTTAGATGTGTCTTCTTCGCCTCCTTTTTCGGTTATTAGAGAAGCGTTGCCATAAATCAACATTACTTGAATAGAGTCGGGATTTGATTTAATAAGGCCTTTGTTGGTTGTAATACCTTTGAAAGAGGAGGATGGATTGTAATTATTGAAAGTAGTGTCTGTT
>CANMGM010000114.1 GCA_947497195.1 Bacteroidota bacterium | reverse complement strand
TAAAATTCCGAAAATGCGAAACACTTTCTGTCGTCCAATACGATCGGCTAATTTACCGGTGAGCGGTGCTGTAAAAACAGCGCATAATCCACCAAATAGGTAAATGAGGTTAACCTCGTTGCGCGTGAAACCCACATTGGTTTCCATGTAGGGCGCTATAAACGGAATGATACTGAATTGCGAGAACATCAGCAAACTCATCAGCAACAAGGCACGTTGCTGGTTTTTATTGGCAGCAAGATTTTTAATTACGGTAACAGGATTGGGCCGTGCTGCCGATTCGCTTAAATGCCCGCGCATTGCCGGAATGAAGGCAATAATTCCACCAATTATAAGCACCCCTACTGCAGCAACAAATAAAAACGGAGCGTGCCAACTATACGCGCCGGCAAGGTAACTGCCGAAGGGAACGCCAAATACCGAAGCTAATGCAAATCCGCTAGTAACGATTCCCATGGCCGATGCTCTGCGGTCGAGCGGGAAATGGTCGGAGATGATAGAGTATATCACAGAGCTCAGCAAGCCGCCAAACGCTCCGGTTAAAATACGCGATGAAAGCATAAGCTCGTAATCCGGCGCAAATGCACAAGCCAGTGTTCCTAGCAGAAATCCGGTGTAGGCCCAGGTAAGTAAGCGTTTACGATCTAAGCGATCCACAAAAAAGGCTCCCGCAAAGCCCACAATTCCTGCTGAAATATTATATGACGAAACAATCTGTCCGAATTTGGCAGGACCTATCGCAAATATCTGCATCAACTGGTTGCCCATGGGCATGATGATCATAAAATCCATCACATGCGTAAACTGCACTAGGGCAAGGGTAGAAAGCAGGAAATAGTCTTTGCGACTCAAAATATGTTGGTTTTCGAAATTCTAATTGAAGAACATGTGTACTAAAAACGCTCCCATCCAAGCTAAAAAACCGAACCAGATAAACTGGTATGTCGGCCATTTCCATGAACCGGTTTCGCGCTTTACAACAGCAATGGTACTCATGCATTGCAAAGCAAAAGCATAAAACACCATTAATGCCAGCGATGTTCCGAAACTGAATAATTTATTTTCGCTTGCGTGGATCTTATCGTTTTGCATGCGCTCTTTCAATGTTGAGGATTGTTCATCATCGCTGCCAACGCCGTATATGGTTGCCATGGTACCAACAAATACTTCGCGTGCAGCGAACGACGTTACGAGGGCGATCCCGATCTTCCAGTCGAAGCCAAGCGGAGCGATTACCGGTTCAATTCCTCGACCTAGCATTCCGGCATACGATGCGCGCAATTTCTCGGCAGCCTCAAGCCCCGATGCCTGCTCTTGATTAAGCTCTCCGGTGGAAATCTTTTGTTGGTATTTCGCTTCTATATGCTCAAATTCGCCCGAAGGCCCGTAAGAAGACAACGCCCAAAGCACCACCGAAATGGCCACAATAATTTTTCCCGCTTCGAGTACAAATACCTTCACTTTATCGAACATGGTTCTCAACACTACACGGCGCTGAGGCATTCGGTAAACGGGCATTTCCATTATGAAAATGCTTCGTTCGCGTGTTTTTACCCAATACTTCATCAACAGTGCCGAAAACAAGGCTGCCAATAAGCCAAGCAGATACAAGCCCATCAATACCAATCCGCGTGTGTTGAAGATACCACTTTCGGTATCGGGTATTGCAACGGCGATAAGCAGCGTATACACAGGAATACGTGCCGAGCAACTCATAAGGGGTGTAATGAAAATAGTGATGAGCCGCTCGCGCGTATTGCGGATGGTTCTTGCCGATAATATGGCCGGAACGGCGCAGGCCACGCCAGATATTAGTGGAATAATCGATTTTCCGTTTATGCCAAAACGCCGAAGCACACGGTCGTTGATAAAGCTAACCCGCGCCATGTAGCCCGAATCTTCCAATATGGCAATAAAGCCAAACAACAAGGCAATTTGTGGAACAAACATAATGATGCCGCCCAAGCCTGGTAAAACGCCTTGTGTGAGTAATGAGGTAAAGCTTCCCGAAGGTAGTTGCGCACCCAACCAAGCTGATGCCGATGCAAATCCCTGATCAATTAAATCCATCGGCAACTCAGACCAGGAGAAAATAGCCTGAAACATGAGCAACAGAACGCCCAGAAAAATGATAAAGCCCCAAAGCGGATGGGTTAATAGTGCATCAATCTTTTGGGTTTGTACCATCGCTTTAAGCGGTTCCGATTTAGAACGTGCCTGTTGCAACAGAGCGTCGATTCGATTTAACCTTTTCGAGGTGTCGTCACTTTGAAAGCGCACCCAGTCTGTAGTATTCGACTTGTCTAAGGCATTTGCGTTAATGAGGCATTCGGCAAAAGATGGTGTTGAATTGAATTTCTCTACCAGCCAATCGGGAGCAGTCCAAGACGACGTTTTTTTCGCATGTTCATCGAGCAATATACCTTTTAACGCCTGTAAGCCCTTCCCCTTTCTGGCATTGAGCGCACAAACGGGCACCCCCAATTCATCCTTCAATCGCTCGAAATTTAATGTTTGTCCCGATTCCTCGAGCAGGTCGATCATGTTTACACACAATACGACAGGGAATCCCATATCAATAACCTGTGTGCACAAAATAAGCGAGCGACTCAAACCTGAGGCATCGGCAACGATTAGAACGAGATCGGGCTTGTCGCTTTCGTTGCTTAATGCGCGATATGTTTCGTATTCGTCGGGCGATTTTGGGAACAGGCTATACGTGCCCGGCAAGTCAATCAGATTAATGTTACGCGACACTTTACCCTGAATGCCGCCTATTCGAAACGTGCCTGAACGCTTTTCAACTGTAACGCCTGGGAAATTTCCTGTTTTTTGATTGAGGCCAGTAAGTGCGTTGAATAAGGTCGATTTGCCACAGTTGGGATTTCCGACCAATGCTACATTTAATGTATCGTTCATCCGATTATTCATTGCATTCTTCCACCATTACCTGTTGGGCTTCGCGCGAGCGGATGCTGATGATAGATCCTCTGCACGAAAAAGCCAGCGGATCGCCCAAAGGCGCTTTTCGCAAAACAACGATCTCGGTGCCCGGAATACACCCCATTTCAATAAGACGCAAACCGATTTCTTCGTCATCAAATCGCACAACACGAGCCGGTATATGAAAAGGTAACTGTGAAAGTGGCAACAAAACGGAGGGTTTTTCGTGGCCGAAATTAAGCAAATTTCATTGGGCCTAATGACGAAACTTCTGCAACGCGTTTCGACCTGCGTATGTCGGGGCAATCGCATTTTTTTTTGAATACTCCGCATGAACCAAGTAGCAGAGCGGTTGAGATTAGCAATATACCTACGCGTATTTTTACCATTTAATTTGAACGCTGCGAAAACGATTCTGTTGTAAAATTGCATCAAAGTTAATGTATTTTTGCCACCAATGAAGCGCATCCTTTTTCTGATACCAGCGATTATTGTTTCTTTTACAGCGCTTCGTGCACAAACGGGTAATGCAGGTTTAGGTACTACAACGCCTCATCCCAGCGCCAAATTCGATATTGTTTCAGACTCACTTGGTTTTCTATGCCCTCGCATGACATCCGCTCAGCGCATTGCTATTAGCAATCCCGCTGCCGGACTTTTAGTGTACGATTCTGATGCGCAAAGTCACTGGTACTTTAACGGTACAGTATGGCAGAATCTTGTTCCGGCACCAGTTGAATTTCCTTCGCAATTGGTGTTTTCGTTTTTAAGCCAAAGTGGAACAGCAGCAACCGGTGAAGTTATTTTGGGTTCATACGTTTTACCAGCCGCCACGCTAGAACAAGATGGCGAGGCGCTCGAAATACATGCGTTTGGAAGCGCCCTAGCCGACAGTGGGCTGTATCGCTTTAAATTGCTAGGACAGGAACTGGCTTTTCAGATCGATGAACCCGGTGCCTGGGAAGCCCGCCTGCGCATTTACCGTGCACCGGGAAATACTTGTAAATACAGCGGAACCTTCGTTTCAGGAGGAAATGCGAAAACTGCTTTTTCTGTGGCCTCGCAGGATTTTAGCCTCAGTCAGCCGTTTCAGATTACGGCCGAGCAGTTTTCTCCCTTGCCTAATGGACTAAGTATTGAAGGTTTTTCGATAAACAGAATTCAGTAAATTAGTCCTAAACAGGAAGGGAATGCCGCAAAGGCACTAAGAATGCTCTTTTGCGATTTAACAGATTTCGAGAATCAGATTCACATCGCATAGGCATTGATGCCTTAGTAATTATTACCTTTGCCCCGCTTAAATTATTGAATTATGCAAACTTTTGATGTTGCCGTTATTGGCTCGGGGCCCGGTGGATATGTAGCCGCCATCCGTTGTGCGCAGTTGGGATTAAAAACCGCTGTTGTAGAGCGTTACAGCGTTCTCGGAGGTACTTGCCTTAATGTGGGATGCATCCCATCCAAAGCCATGCTCGACTCATCTGAGCATTTCCACAATGCTGCGCATACCTTTACCGAACATGGCATCGAACTCAGCAACCTCAAGGTAAATCTGCCGCAAATGGTAGCCCGCAAAAACGATGTGGTAAAACAGACCACAGCCGGAATCGATTACCTGATGAAGAAAAATAAAATCACCGTTTTCCACGGGCATGGTTCCTTCGAAAGTCGCAACACCATTTCCATTGCCGGCGACAAAGGCAAAACCGAGAAAATTGAATCTGCCAAAATCATCATCGCTACCGGCTCCAAACCATCATCGGTTCCCGGTGTTACCATCGACAAGAAACGCATCATCACCTCAACCGAGGCATTAAACCTGCCCAGCGTTCCCGAACACATGATCATCATTGGCGGTGGTGTTATCGGAATGGAAATGGGCTCTGTGTATGCCCGACTGGGAGCAAAAATTTCGGTGGTGGAATATACCGACGCCATCGTTGGCGCATTTGACCGTACGCTTTGCAAGGAACTGCAGAAATCGCTCGCCAAACTCGGCTTCGAATTTTACATGCAGCATAAAGTTACCTCGGCAAGTGTAAAGGGTAAAACGGCAAGTGTGAAAGCCGTTTCGCTAAGCGACAATAAAGAAATAGAACTCAAAGGCGATTACGTATTGGTTTCGACCGGTCGTCGTCCATACACCGACGGACTAAACCTCGAAAAGGCAGGTTTGGCGGCTGATGAGCGCGGGCGCATTGCAGTTAATGAACACTGCGAAACTTCCGTTCCGGGCATTTACGCCATCGGCGATGTGGTGCGTGGTGCCATGTTGGCGCACAAAGCCGAGGAAGAAGGCGTGTACGTGGCCGAACGCATGGCCGGTCAGCATCCGCACATCAATCATTTGCTTATTCCGAATGTAGTGTACACCTGGCCCGAAGTAGCCTCAGTAGGTTATACAGAAGAACAGCTCAAAGCCGATAAACGCGTCTACAAAATCGGCTCATTTCCGTTTAAGGCCAGCGGACGTGCCCGTGCCAGCATGGACACCGACGGACTCATCAAAGTACTGGCGGATAAAGAAACCGACGAAATTCTGGGCGTGCACATGATTGGTCCTCGTGCCGCCGACATGATTGCCGAAGCCGTTGTGGCCATGGAATTCCGTGCCTCGGCCGAAGACATTGCGCGCATTTCGCACGCGCACCCCACGTTCACAGAATCGTTCCGAGAAGCCGCATTGGCAGCTACCGACAACCGCGCACTACATATTTAAAATGACGGTACAAAAACACCCGAAACGCTATACCGTTACGGCGGCGCTTCCGTATGCCAACGGCCCCGTGCACATTGGTCACCTCGCTGGTTGTTACATTCCGGCCGATACCTATGTGCGCTTTCTTAGACTTCATGGCAAAGAAGTGCTGTTTATTTGCGGATCCGACGAACACGGCGTTCCCATTACACTCAAAGCAAGAGATTTAGGCGTTTCGCCGCAGGATGTAGTGGACCGTTACCACAAACAAATGGGAGATGCCTTTCGTGATTTGGGGATTAGTTTCGATGTGTATTCGCGCACCTCAGCGCCTATTCACCATAAAACGGCCCAGGAATTTTTCCTCAAACTTTATGAAAAAGGCGAGTTTGTAGAGCAAACAACCGAACAGTATTACGACGAGCAGGAACAAACTTTTTTGGCCGATCGCTACATTGTGGGCACTTGCCCCAATTGCCAGAGCGATGGCGCATACGGCGATCAATGCGAGAAATGTGGCAAATCGCTGAGTCCGGCCGATTTGATAAACCCCAAATCAAAGCTTAGCGGACAAGCTCCGGTAAAGAAGCAAACCAAACACTGGTTTTTAGCACTCGACCGCTATCAGAAAGAATGGATTGATAGCTGGATGCTTACACACAAAGATGACTGGAAATCGAATGTTTACGGTCAGTGCAAATCGTGGCTCGACCAAGGTTTGCAGCCGCGCGCAATTACCCGCGATCTAGATTGGGGCGTTAAAGTTCCGCTGGAAGGCGAAGATGGAAAGGTGCTGTATGTTTGGTTCGATGCGCCCATCGGCTACATTTCGGCCACACGCGAATGGGCCGAGCAAAAAGGCGAAGACTGGGAAAAATGGTGGAAGGACGAGCATAGCAGTTTGGTGCATTTTATTGGGAAGGACAACATCGTTTTTCACTGCATCATTTTTCCGGCAATTCTCAAGGCGCATGGCGGATATATTCTGCCCGACCATGTGCCGGCCAATGAGTTTTTAAATCTCGAAGGCGATAAAATTTCTACCTCGCGAAACTGGGCGGTTTGGCTGCACGAATATCTCGAGGAATTTCCCGGTCGCAGAGACGAATTGCGCTATGTGCTCACTTCCATTGCGCCCGAAACCAAAGATTCGGATTTTAGCTGGAAAGATTACCAGGCACGCGTAAACAACGAGTTGGCCGACATTCTGGGTAATTTCGTGAACCGCGTTATGGTTTTGACGCACAAATACTTTGGAGGCAAAGTGCCGGTTTCGGAGTTTACACCATCGGTGGAGGTTGAAGCAGCGGCAACACAGATTTTTGAACAAATGCCCGAGCAGATGCAGCGCTGGCAATTTCGTCAAGCCTTGTTCGATGGGATGAACCTAGCCCGTGCCGGCAATAAGTTTCTGGCCGATGCCCAACCCTGGAAACTGAATCTCGAAACCGAAAATGAAAAAGTGGCCGATATCATTGCCTACAGCATTGACATTGTTGCAAGGCTTTCGATAGCGCTGGCGCCATTTTTACCAGACACATCCGCGAAAATTAGAAAGATGCTCAATTTACCAGAGCACTTTACATGGAACGATTTATTGGTAAATCATCTTGAGGCAGGACATGGTTTAGGATTGCCGGAGATTTT
>CANMGM010000113.1 GCA_947497195.1 Bacteroidota bacterium | reverse complement strand
TGGGTTATTAGAGATCCGCCGCCATCGCAATAAATCGAACCGCCACGCTGCGATTTCAGACCCAGTGCAAAAACGATAGGATCTTCGGTAATAAAGCGCACATGCCGTGTTTCGGGCTTGCGGGTATGCGTAAAGACGTAGCACATCAATCCTTCGTGCGGAAAAGGAATATTCATGCCAATCAGCGTATCGTATGTCTTTCGTCCGATGATTACCGTGTCTACATCTTTGCAGAACTCTGCATACCCATAATCCTCGCCTTCAACCTGCACCGTTTCCAGAAAATCGAGGCCGCCGTTCTCATCGGCAATATAGCCATCGATGCTGCATGCTACAAATACCTTGAGTTTTCGCATATCGCCTGTGCTTTGTATTATGTCTCTAACTGCATCCATCCGAAAAAAGTATATCGGCGAAAATAAAAAAAGGGGCCCGAAAGCCCCTTCTCTAAAATTTTCGAGTTGTGATTAGCGCACAATCTGCAATTTACGGGTTAACGAAAGTGCTTTCTCTTCCGAACGTATCTGCAGGATATACATGCCAGCGGCAAATCCTGAAGATGGAATTTCGATAAGCGAACTTCCCGAAACCGATTGTTTTGCGCGATGAACCACTTTACCATCGAGGCTGCTTACCTGAATCATAATATCATCAGTTGAATTACTATTCAATTTAATGAATGTATTGCTCTGAGCCGGATTTGGATATATTTCGCCAAGCGCTATAATCGGGGTATTGTCCTCTACTCCGGTTAAATCCTCGCCCATTACAAGTTCTATAAATACAGAAGGGAATTCGGGCGAAATGGTAAACTCAATCGGAACGCAGGTCATGCCCGGCTCGTCGGCCAACAAACGATACGTGCCGTAAGCCAGATTGTTGATATTGAAATTTCCGCTATCGTCGGCATCCATCCAGCGCTGAGGGTTGCCGTTTAAATTGGTAACGATTACATCGGCTCCTGCTACAGGATTGGAATTTTCAACTCCCGCCGATTCAGGATCCATCAATCGGAACGGACCATCGTCGATGTTACCGCTTACCGAACCTGGACCTCCGCCGTTGCCCGCGTAGATGAGCGCTATGTCATAGTTATCGCCACTTTGAGTAAGATATACCGGTTCTGCATCGAACCAATAGAACTGACTTCCAAAATACGTGGGCACATAGTCGCCATACCAGGCCGAGCCTTGCACCAATCCGGCTTTGATGAGGTAAATACCGGCTTCGAGTCCGTTGAAGATGTAATTGCCCGAATTGCTCAGCGTATACTCAGAAACAAGCGATACGCTATTGCTCAAGGTATCGAGCGTATACAGCTTAACTTTCCCGTTATCGGGCACATTGGCGCCCACGTTCACTTCACCAGCAATGAACAAGCCCGTATTATCATTACCAATAAAGTTGGCTGTATAGCAAACGGTATCGGCGCAAATACCATTTACTCCCACGATGTGGCAAACAGTGTACAATCCGGTGGTTTCGAACGCGTGGAATGGCGATACCTGTGAAGATGAAGTACCATCGCCGAATGTCCACAGGTGGTAAGCCGTTTCTTCGTTTGTTACACCGATAAAGTTGTAGCTGTTTCCAATCGGTAGCGGACCTGTGTAGGTAAACAAAGCGTTGCAAGGAAGCGTGTTGGCCGTATCGGGAGGCGCAGTGAAGGTTTGACAGTTGTTCCAAACGCAACCGCTGGTGAACGATAGCTCGAGGCATGCTTCTATATATGCATATGCTACTCCCGAAGGAATATAGGAATTGCTTTGGGTGGAATAGAATCCTGTTCCAACGGCTTCACCATTCGAGTCGTAGGGGGTGAGAACCCAGCTGTAAGAGGCAATAGTGCTGTTGCCATTTGCCGAGAACATGGGCCATCCATCGGGAGCGTAGCCCATAACTATTTCGGCGGTACAGGATGTATCGGGCGATATCAAAAGCGTATCGCAATATACATCGGTACAATTCAACAATACGTTGGTAACATTGAGACAAACTGTTACTTCCCCGGCATCGGGCAATAACGTGTGAATGAAGTTCATACTTGAATAACTTACTGCGCCGTAAATGCTGCTATTGATGGTCCAAGCATATTCATTGCCCGAAGTGTAGGGCGTTACAGGAATTCCTGTTAAAATAAAATTTTCATAGTTTAGTGTAAACTCGGCCGAGCAAGTATCTGAAATTCCTTCCACCACTACCGTATCGCAATTGCTGGCGCTGCAGCCGGTTTCGGCATTGAAATAAGCCATGCATACATAATACGGCTCGTTGGGAACAGGTGTAAAGTTGAAATAAGATCCAGAATATGCTGCTCCATTGTAACCGGGTCCCGTTATACTCCACGTGTACACAGCGCCGGGCGTTGGTGGACTTACTGCCCAAATGCCTGCTGTTCCGTTACCATTATCGATCACCGTAAATTCGGCATTGCAGAATACAATGGTATCGCAGGCGTATGTAGAACACGTAGAACCTGGGAATGTATTGTTTACCACATGGCAAATGGTCATATCAAGTATGCCTTCTGGAAGCAAGAAAGTGGCAATAGGTCCGTTTAATATCTCCGAATCGTATACTCCACCTGTGGCATGATAGGTAACATTCCAGGAGTGCGATGCCAGGGTTTGAATTCCGCCGGCTGTTAAGGTCAACACCTGATTAGCCGTATCAATTACATGTGTGTATTCGGCAGTACAAAAATCGAGATACTGGCAGCTTGAATCTACACAACCGGTGTTGAGGTTAGTCAACGTGTGGCAGATTTCGAGCGCGCTGGTATTTGCAGCCACAAACAAGCCGTTGTTGTTCACATTGAGCTGGTTGTTTGTATTTACGGTACCGTCGCTCATGTAGCTTGTAACAAGCCAGTTATGCTCAAACGATCCTTGGCCATACGTATAGGCCGAACTCACATTCAGATACGCGTTCGTTGGTAGATAATAATAGGTAAAGGCGGCATCGCACACTGGTACGGTTGTGTTTGGGATGGTAATTTCCTGACATTCGCTGGTATTACATCCCGACGACGTAATCATCAATTGCTGACATACATTGTAGGTAGCGCCGGGCGCCACATAATACGTGGCGATCTCTGTGTTTTGTGTCGGGTTGGGAATACCCGGGCCACTAACGGTCCAGTAATGTAGCTCGTTCATATATCCCGCAGGAAAATCGGGCGTAAGTGTGAGTGCATATTGCTCGTTTAATGCGTAGGTAAAACCAGCATCGCAATACACAAAAGTATCGCAACTGCTAGCCACGCAACCATCATCGAATGTTAGTGTTAGACAAGCCTCCACATAATCGGGCGAGTTGAAGGTGCTGCCTGAGAAATAAGCAGATGGAGTAGAACTGAAGCTTCCCGTTGAGGTGGCCGTATCGTCTTCGAAGGTAGTAACAATCCAAGCGTAGGACTGAATACCCGGAACCGTATCGGTATAAAATCGATACATATTGCCGTTCATGATGGTTAAGGCTATCGGGGCCGAGCACGTCTGAGCACGAGCATTCATCACGCTCAAAATTAAAACGAAGAGAAGAAGGAGCTTTTTCATGGCTGAAGTTTTTTAGTGCTTCAAAGGTGAAAAGTATTAAATAATTCGCATTATAAGCTTCACTCGTTTCTTACCCGCTCAAAAGCTATTTACAGTATCAAAATATAACCTGTAAAAGTCTTTCAAGATTTTTGTAGGGACGTATCCAGTAATTTATTTCTCCCGAAATATTCTGTAAATGGATATTCTATCTTCGCGAACTCGATGAAAAACACCTTCCGCATCCTTTCATTTCTAAAATTCCTTTTGCGTTCCAAGGGTCTGCATCGGGTGCATTCGCCATTCGTTTTTCATCTGTACCACGAGCTTATCAGAAGAGGCCAACATAATAACGATTTTGATAAACTGAACAGCATCCGACTTGAGCTACTAAATGATAAATCACCAATTCAACGTGCAGGTATTGGCGCATCTTCCAAACCGGGTAAAGAAACGATCGCAGAAATTGCAGAGAAAATTTTAAGCACGAAAAACTGGTGTGAGGCATTTTACCGCATCGCCAAACATGCGAATCCGCAATGCATCGTAGAACTGGGAACCGGCCTAGGATTATCGACCCTTTACTTAGCCAAAGCTGCTCCACAGGCACAGTTGCACACATTCGAAGGCGATTCAACACTTGCGGAGTTAAACCGATGCCTTTTCGAAAGAGAAAGCGCGCTGAATATAACGTTACATGATGGGCTTTTTAACATAACGCTTCCAAACTTCCTGCATACTAATCCACGCATCGACATTGCCTTTATCGACGGGGATCACACCTATGATGCAACGATTCAGAATTTTCGCATGATGTTGCCGTTTCTGCACGAAAACAGCATTGTAATTCTCGACGATATTCACTGGAGCCCCGGAATGGAAAGAGCATGGAACGAGATTAAAGCTATGAGCGAAGTGCAGCAAAGCATCGATTTTTTCCGCTTAGGCATGGTGTTTTTCCGAAGCAATCAGGCAAGGCAGCACTTTAATTTGCGGCAATCGTATTTCGGCTTTTGAGAACAAAGCAAATTCGCGTACGTTTGATGAAGGAAAAATGGCACAATCAGAAACCGTAATCGACATCCGCAAATTGGTGCGGAACTTCAAACTGGGCAACGAAACCATCAAGGTTTTAAAGTCGGTCGACCTGCTTGTTCAACGCGGCGAATATGTGGCACTGATGGGACCATCGGGCTCGGGAAAATCGACACTAATGAACATTCTGGGCTGCCTTGATACGCCAACTGAGGGCGAATATTATTTGAACGGGAGGGAAGTTGCGCAGTTGTCGGACAATGAACTGGCCGAAATCCGCAACAAGGAAATCGGATTTATTTTCCAGACATTTAATCTGTTGCCGCGGTCTACAGCGCTCGATAACGTAATACTTCCGCTTATTTATGCGGGATTGAAAAAAGATGAACGTGATAAACAGGCGAAGCGGGCATTGGATCAGGTAGGCTTATCGGACCGTATCATGCATCGCCCCAATGAACTATCGGGAGGTCAACGGCAGCGTGTTGCTATAGCGAGGGCCTTGGTAAACAACCCTTCGATCCTTTTGGCCGATGAACCTACGGGAAACCTTGATACGAAGACATCTATTGAGATTATGGGTTTGCTGCACGACATTCACAAATCGGGCAATACCATTATAATTGTAACGCACGAGGAAGATATTGCCCTGCACGCACACCGAATCATTCGACTGCGCGATGGTATTATTGAATCGGATACTATAAATCCAAACATTCGGGTTTACCAGAAAGCATAGCACATGAAAATTTACACACGCACGGGCGACAAGGGAGAAACCGGATTATTGGGAGGTGCGCGCGTTCCGAAGCATCACATTCGTATCGAAAGTTACGGCACGCTCGATGAGTTGAATTCCTTTTTAGGCTTATTGCGCGATACACCGGGAGCGAGTGCGCATGCCGAGGCAATTGTGCGTATTCAGGAACAATTGTTCACCATTGGCTCGCATCTGGCCATGGAACCCGGAAATACTAGTTTCGCCTTGCCGGCTTTTCATGCCAAGGAAATTGTTTACCTAGAGATGGAAATAGACCGCATGACATCCGAATTGCCCGAAATGCGCAATTTCGTTTTACCGGGCGGCTCATTGGCCGTTTCGCATTGTCACGTAGCACGCTGCGTTTGCCGACGAGCCGAACGACTTGTTGTTTTGCTCAACGAAAGCGAATCGGTCGACGAATCGATTGTGCGATATCTGAATCGTTTGTCGGATTACCTCTTTGTGTTGGCCCGGATGCTGAGCAAAGAAACGAATGCCGAAGAAATAGCTTGGAAACCAAGAGGTTAAAATAAATCAACAATCGATATTTGTATCGTTCCTTTTCTATTTTTGCGGAAAATTGGATGTGCATCCAACAAAACACTATCCATAACGTTAATCGATAAAAAAAGGCATTATGTACTGGACATTAGAATTGGCTTCTTATCTGGAGGATGCTCCATGGCCTGCAACAAAAGACGAATTAATTGATTTTGCTATACGTTCGGGCGCACCGCTGGAAGTAATAGAGAATTTACAGGAAATAGAGGATGAAGGCGAGGCGTATGAAAGCATCGACGAAATCTGGCCCGATTATCCTACCAAGGACGATTTCTTCTTTAACGAGGACGAATATTGAACGGTAAATTTTACCAAACAAAAGCGCAGGCTTGCAAGCTTGCGCTTTTTTTATTTCAGTTCAATAATTGTATTTAATTGATAGTGATATATATGCGATTTCTTGCAAGCTTGCAATCCTTGTAAACGGAATACCAAGTCTGCAATTTTGCCTGACACTTTTAAAGCACGTAAAATGAAAACGCAAAAAACAAAAAGCACGACACATTATTTATTGTTATTGGATCGCAGCGGAAGCATGGCTTCGTGCTGGGGCGCAACGATGGAAGCATTGGTAGCCCAGATGGATTCGATAAAGAAATTGGCAGCAGAACATCCCGATTTGCCGATTGAGGTAACGGTCGCATTCTTCAATACCAACTTAACCTACTTTATCAATGCGGCGCCTGCCGAAAGTTTGAGTAAAATTAATCTGAGCGGAGTCGATCCTGAGGGTGGAACTGCATTGCTCGATGCCATGGCGGTTACGTTGAATACGATCGATGAAGAAATGGCAGAACACGATGATGCAATTGCGGTAATTTTAACGGACGGGGAGGAAAATGCATCCCGCATTTATTCCTACGATTATGTTGGATGCCTTGTTGGAAGCCTGAAATCGAGCGAACGCTGGAAGTTTAAGATGTTGGGGGCCGACTTTGATTCGTTTACAAGCATCGGGTCGAGAATAAACCTGTCGCCTTCTGAAAATCTCATGTTCAAGAAAGTTGCTGTGCGTGAAGTAATGGATAGCGAGTCAATTGCTCTTTCAGAACACATGATGGAAAAGAAAATCCGTTTCGACGAAAATTTTTAATGTACCTTGAACTGAAGTTTCATAAGCATGATTCAAATTCATATTCTGCGCAGTGCAGATGTCGATAAGGAAACCCTGCAAGGTGTGCACAACTACCTTGCACAGTTTCCCGGTGTGATGCGGTTTCATAGTATTGAGGCACCATACCGCATTGGAAGGCATATTGAATTATCGAGGGCTGACAGTGAAGTGGAGGCCGATTACATGCCAACGGTTGTTGCCGAACAACAATCGGTATTCTTTCAACCTTACAACGATCCACAATGGAAAAATGAGGGCGAAGACAGTACAGAATGGAACGACTTTTTCGAAATCTGCGAGCATTTTCGAGCCGAAAAGCAAATTCCAATTAATGATCACGTTGTGCTGCTCAGTTCAAAACGAACTGCGAACAACTGGCTTATGGCGAGCGATTCGAACCGGCGT
>CANMGM010000112.1 GCA_947497195.1 Bacteroidota bacterium | reverse complement strand
GGGAAGCAACAGGAGCCCGTTAAGGCCGAACCGCAAGTGAAACAGGCGCCAAACTCAAAAGTATCTTCGTCGGCAAAGGTTCAGACGCGCACGAAACCCGGCAGCGAAAAAGCCCCTACTACCAAACCCGATCCGCGTTTGCGTGTTAAACGTGCAAAACCCGAAGAGCCTAAACAGGCTACTAAAAAGCCTGCCGAATCTAAATAAATAGAGGCGAGAGCTTTGGGTGTAGTTAATTATATTCATTCTATATGTGCGGTTTGGTAATGCATTCGTTTATTCTGCATAAGCGATTTTCGATTTTTTCATGTTTATGCCTATTCGTCCTTCAACTTGGCGGTCAGCAAAC
Organism: Bacteroidota bacterium; assembly: GCA_947497195.1. Classification (GTDB taxonomy): domain Bacteria; phylum Bacteroidota; class Bacteroidia; order M30B66; family M30B66; genus CAMCXT01. The sequence goes on along the minus strand of CANMGM010000112.1, from coordinate 7,123 downwards.
GGTAAAACGCATCGACCCGTTGTGCTGGTGGATTGGCATGAACCAACCTGAGGTAGAATTGATGGTGCACCAGCCCGGAATTGCCGCATGCGAAGCTTCATTCAATTATCCAGGGGTTCGCTTGGTAAAACAAGAAAAGTTAAGCAGTGCAGATTATCTGTTTATAACCCTTAAAATAGACAGCACAGCCAAGCCCGGAAAAATTCCGATTCTGTTTAAGGGAAACAAAAAAACATTCAGCGCCAATTACGAACTAAAGGCACGCGACACGTCTGTTCGTCCTTCTTCGCGCGGTGTTCGTTCGTCCGATTTTATCTACCTAATCATGCCCGATCGCTTTGCCAATGGCGATTATTCCAACGATGTTGTTGTGGGTACCCGCGAAGCTGCGATCAACCGCGACTCGATGTATTGGCGTCACGGGGGCGATATTCAGGGAATACTTGAAAAGCTCGATTATTTGCAGGATTTGGGTGTTACTGCACTTTGGCTAAATCCTGTTCAAGAGAATGATCAACCCAAAACATCGTATCATGGTTACGCAATTACTGATCATTATAGAATAGATCCACGACTTGGAACGAATGAGCTGTATCAGAAACTTGGCGACGAACTTCACAAGCGGCAAATGAAATTGGTGATGGACATTGTGCCGAATCACATTGGAAATGGCCACTGGTGGTATAAAAATCTGCCCGACAGTTCGTGGGTAAACTGGTGGCCTGCTTTTACCCGAACCAATTACCGCGCGCCCTTGATGCTTGACCCGTATGCTTCGCAACGCGAAAAGAATTTGTTTAGTAAAGGCTGGTTCGATACGCACATGCCCGATTTGAACCAATCTGAGTCGCATCTTGCACGTTACCTCACCCAAAGTTATATCTGGTGGGTCGAATATGCCGGGGTTGATGATTTTCGCATCGATACCTATTCCTATCCCGATCAAACCTATATGCGCGATTTGTCGGCAGCCCTGCTTCGCGAATACCCGGGCATGAACATGTTTGGTGAAATTTGGGAACATAGTGTGCCCATTCAGTCGTTTTTTGCAGGAAAAACCGCTGCACGCAAGGATTTTGATACACGTTTGCCTTCGGTTATTGATTTTCAGGTATACAAAGCCATTAACGAGGCCTTAACAAAGCCCTTTTCGTGGACAGATGGCATAGCGAAACTGTATTATACATTGGCCGAAGATTACATGTACAACCAGCCATTGCGCAATGTAAATTTCCTCGACAACCACGATTTGAGCAGATTCTTTTCGGTGGTGGGCGAGGATGAGCGGAAATTTAGATTGGGTATTACGCTCCTGATGACCTTGCGTGGCATTCCTTCTATGTATTATGGTACTGAAATAGTGATGAAAGGATTTTCCAATCCCGATGGTTTGGTGCGTTCTGATTTTGAAGGAGGCTGGAAAGGCGATAACCAGGATCGTTTTACAGACTTAGGTCGAAACGATGCCGAAAACAGAGCACATCATTTTGTGCGGCAAATGGCCAATTGGAGGAAACAATCAACAGCCGTTCAGAACGGAAAAACAATGCAGTTCATTCCTGAGAATGGCTTGTATGTATTCTTTCGCTACGACTCAAAATCGCGCATCATGGTTGTTATAAATACCGAGAAGAAATGCAGCTTGAAAAATCCAGATGTTTATGACGAGATACTGCGCGGGGAACGTATCGGCACGGACGTGCTAAAAAAGGAAAAACTTGATATCGGTAAACTTGAACTTGAGCCCTGGGATTTCAGAATAATTGAATTTTAAAGGCAATTATTGAACGTATACGATGCGCTTGGTCTCAAAGAAGGCGTCGTCGAACCAGGTTTGGATTGGGATAATTTGGAATGGTCGACCGGTAATGCTCGCCTCCTCAATCAGGTCGCCTCCTTTAAGGCAAATCCATCCGTTTTTAATGTTGTGCGTCGATTTCTTCAACAGCTTGCCGCCGGTCCATTGAATTAATTCCTGCATGGGTGCAACTGCACGCGAAACGATGAAATCAAAACGATCTTGAATCTTTTCAACTCTCCCAACGTGTGTGCGAACATTGCTGAGTTTGAGTTCAGCTGCAACATGCTGCACGACAGAAATCTTTTTAGCAATCGAGTCGCACAACGTAAACTCGGTTTTGGGAAAAAGGATTGCAAGGGGAATGCCCGGAAATCCGCCACCGGTGCCAATATCCAAAACCTTCGAGCCGGGATTGAACGCAATGAACTTTGCAATGGCAAGGCTGTGCAAAACGTGCCGCAGGTACAATTCATCAATGTCTTTGCGTGAAACAACATTGATTTTCGCGTTCCAGTCGTTGTAAAGCTCTTGTAGTTGGGCGAATTGATTTTGTTGCTCATCCGAAAGTTCGGTGAAATAACGAAAAATCAACTGCTGGTCTTGCATCGAGAAATAAGCTTGTTGCCCGGAATTTAGATACGACCCTGATGATTTCTCAGGATATTGTATAAAAATTCTCGGCTTCTGAACAATTGTGCTTTCACCGTACCGATAGGAAGGTCTAGTTTTTCGGCAATCTCTTCGTACGATAATTCCTGAAAGTAACGCATTTCGACCAACGTGCGGTAGCGAGGTTTTAACTTGGTAACCAGCGACTGCATCAAAACATTCTTTTGCTTGCGTATTAGGCTTTCTTCCGGATCGAGTGTATTGCTGCGCACATCCATCGTCATCTCGCCCCCGTCGTCGCCTTCAAAGGTTTTATCGAGCGAAACGGTAACCATGCGTTTCTTACGAATAAAGTCGATGCAATTGTTTGTTGCGATGCGAAAAAGCCATGTGCTGAACGCAAAGTTCGGCGTATACTGCTCGATGTTTTTAAATGCTTTTCCAAAGGCTTCAATGGTTAAATCTTCCGCATCGTCGCGGTTATTTACCATTTTCATCAGCAAATAGAAAACAGATTCTTTGTAGCGGTCAAGCAATTCGGCATAGGCAGCCTGATCATGCTGCTCAACAGCACGCTTAACCAATGCTACATCATATTGAGCTTTGGCCGAAAGATTGGCTTCTAATTCCATTTGCGTTGTTTCACGAATAAGGTGGCGAAAAAGTAAGCAGGATGAATGAAAAATCCTTGCACCAATTCATAAAAAACTGACTTCCAGCCTAAATCTTTTTCATGCAGTTTATTTGCAGCCAGTTGGAGGATGATAATTTGAATCAAGGAACGCAATACAAATCCGCTCAGAAAAAGAACAACATTGTATTGAAGAACCAATGCCGTGGTGAAGGAAAGATAAAAAAGATACCAGCTTAGCGGGTACAAAAGCAAATACACTTTATGATTTTCTTTGTAATAACGGGCTGTGGAATGATGTCTTTTCTTCTGTAAAAACCATGATTTCCAACTTGTTTTGGGCTCCGATTCGGTAAAAGCTCCCTTGTCGATTACAACCGAAACATTGGATGGAGTGGCTACTTCGTTTACAAACAGATCATCATCGCCCGACCAGATGTGCATGTGTGATGCGAATCCACGAACAGAGAAAAACAGCGATTTAGTGTACGATAAATTACGGCCAACGCCCATATACGCTTTTTTGCCAAGACCGCGAGAAAGGAATTGTACGGCTATGAAAAATGCATCATATCGTATAAACTGATTCAGCATTCCAGGCTTTTTGGCATATTTGCCATACCCCAGAACCATCTCAATTCCATCACCATAACCATTAATCATATGCGTAATCCAATCCGACGAAGATGGAATACAATCGGCATCGGTGAGGAGGAGCGTTTCGTATTTTGCTGCTTTTATGCCAATGGTAAGCGCGAACTTCTTACCATGCTCACGTCCTTCCACTTCCTTTATTTCACGGATCATCAGATTTCGGTGCGAACGGGCAAAATTCTCGAGCAAATCCTGCGAAGCATCAAATGAGCAATCGTTCACCACAATAACTTCAAACTCGGGATATTCTTGCTGTAAAACAGCAGGTAAAAAGCGTTGAAGATTCTCTTCCTCGTTGCGTGCGCAGATGACTACAGAAACCGGAGGATAATTTACCGGGTGTGGTTTCAGCTTGTAGAGCGCAACGCGGATAAAACTGAATAAGAAATATCCTAGCTGCACCAACAAGGTGAGTCCAAACAAAAGTAAAAGTATAAGTTCCCAGCGGTAGCTGAAATCGGGCTGCAGCATGCTATAATTGAATGCGCAAAAGTAGCATGAAAGATTCAAGTGAAGCAGCATGAGTTATCCTTATCTTTGCGCAACTTTTTAACAAAATATGCACTTTATTCGGGAAGCTACAGACCATCATTCATCTGCAAGAGCAGGGAAACTGGAAACAGCTCACGGTACAGTACATACACCGATTTTTATGCCTGTTGGCACGGCCGGAACTGTGAAAGCCGTTCATCAGCGAGAACTTAAGGACGATATTCGGGCAGAAATAATTCTCGGCAATACATATCATCTTTATTTGCGTCCCGGTCTTGATGTTTTGCAACAAGCAGGAGGCCTGCACAAATTCAACGGATGGGATCGTCCGATTCTTACCGATAGTGGTGGATATCAGGTTTTCTCGCTTTCAGATAACCGAAAACTTACCGAGGAAGGTGCAGTTTTTAAGTCGCACATTGATGGTTCTAAGCACCTGTTTTCGCCCGAGCGTGTAATGGATATTCAGCGTATAATCGGAGCCGATATCATTATGGCCTTCGATGAATGCACACCTTGGCCCTGCGAAAAAAAATATGCCAACGATTCAATGCTGCTTACCCATCGCTGGCTCGATCGCTGCATTAATCGCTTTAATGAAACGGATTCTTTATATGGATACGAGCAAGCGCTTTTTCCGATTGTTCAAGGAAGCACGTTCGATGATTTACGTAAGATAAGTGCCGAAGAGATTGCAGCTCGAAACTGCGTTGGTAATGCAATCGGCGGACTTTCGGTGGGTGAGCCTGCCGAAGAAATGTATCGCATTGCAGAGCTGGTGTGTTCCATTTTACCTGCCGACAAGCCACGGTACTTAATGGGAGTTGGTACGCCCGAGAATTTGCTCGAAAATATTGCACTCGGAGTCGATATGTTCGATTGCGTTATGCCCACGCGCAATGCTCGGAATGGGATGCTTTTTACCAGCGAGGGAATCATAAACATCCGAAATGAAAAGTGGAAAAACGACTTTTCTCCGGTTGATCCGCTCCAACATACGTTTGTAGATAGTGATTATTCAAAAGCCTATTTACGACATCTGTTTATTTCGGGCGAATACCTAGCCGGGATGATCGCTTCGGTGCATAATTTGGGCTTCTACCTCTGGCTTGTGCGCGAAGCCCGAAACCAGATTATCATGGGTACGTTTTCAGGTTGGAAGAATGAAATGGTTAAAAAAGTAACGCAACGCCTGTGATTTCAAGATTCTTCCCGATAATCGACCGGTACATCATCCGTAAATTCCTCGGAACATTCGGCTTTACGATACTGTTGATTATTGTTATTGCTGTAATATTTGATCTTACCGAGAAGGTAGATGATATTTTTGAAAAAAACATTCCGGTGAATGAACTGGTGTTCGATTATTACCTGAACTTCATTCCCTATTTTGCCAATCTCTTTACGCCTTTGTTCGTTTTTATTGCAGCGGTTTTTTTTACATCAAAAATGGCATCGCGAACAGAAATTATAGCGATTCTCGGCTCTGGTATGAGCTTCTGGAGGATGCTGCGTCCGTTTTTATTCTCGGCAATTCTGATTGGCGTTTTTTCGTTTTGGCTCAATAGTTTTGTGATTCCCAAGGCCAACGCGGGAAGATTGAAGTTTGAGTATAAATATTTGAAGTACAACTGGAATCGTAATTATACCAATTTACATCGTCAAATTACCCCTGGTACCTTTATTTATCTCGACAATTTCGCGAAAGATTCGCAGACGGGTTATAAGTTTACCATCGAACAACTGCAAAACAGAAAGATGCAGTATAAATTATCGGCCGATTACATCAAGTGGGATTCAACTGCGCAGCGCTGGCAGCTCGAAAACTATACACTGAGACGTTTTAAGGGAGATAAGGAAGAAATAAGGCGTGGGCAGCGAATCGATACAACGTTTGCATTTAAACCAGCCGATTTTGATATCGCAGACGACGATGTTCAAATGATGGACTTTTATGAACTCAATGGCTTCATTGAACGCGAAAAACTCAAAGGTTCGTCGTTCATCGATTTTTACATACTCGAAAAACATCGAAGAATGGCTAATCCGGTAGCTAACATTATTCTCACTTTAATTGCTGTAGCAATGGCAAGCCGAAAGGTGAGGGGAGGTATTGGGATGCATATCGGAATAGGTATTGGAATTAGTTTCACCTATGTTATGTTGATGCAGGTAAGTTCTGTATTTGCTACCGAAGGAGGATTGAATGCGGCTGTAGCGGCGTGGATACCGAATGCTATTTATTTGATGTTGTCGCTGGTGTTGCTAAGGAAGGCTCCGAAGTAAAGTCTAAAATTATTGTATGTATGTAAATGATATTAAACCGAAACCAAATTTTTGTCGTTCAACCCAGCTTCACCACAGAATCTGTAGGCTACAAGTTTGCCCTTTTTTGCGATGCTGAAGTCTACGCAGCAAATATTCTGTTTCAATAGTTTGGGCGTTCCTTTAAGCCAATAGTGACCGAAAAAAACAGGTTTATTGTCGGCGTAATGATCCAATGTCGATAGTGTTTTCGCATCGAGTGCTAAATCAGGGAGTTGCTCGATTGGCTCAACGCTAATATTTCGATAAGTCATTTTCGCTGGATTCTCCCACCAGCGTGTTCGGATTTCTTCTCTAACGTTCTTTTCATGGTCCTCCCACTGCATGCCTTCGGGCATTTTAATCTCGATGCCTTTTAGGGTTTCATCGAAAGCTTTATACATTTCACTTCCTTTGATCGATGATTCGAACAGGTGTTTATCGGTAAGCGGAGCTTGTGAAATCGATTTTAAATAGCCTATGTTTTTTGGGTTCCAGTAGGCATGAACGGCTCTAAAGTGCTCGTTTTCATAAAATAGTGGCAAACTTCGGAACCATTCCAGATAATCGTCTAATTCATGTTGTTTACGATGAAAGGCATTGAGTGTCTTGTAATGCTGATTAATATTTTT
>CANMGM010000111.1 GCA_947497195.1 Bacteroidota bacterium | reverse complement strand
TGGAAACCTGACTGACCGGTATTTTGCCCACCATTGCAAATCTGCGTTCCACCACTCGGGGGACTATTCTCAAAAACGCCGTTTTGATCCCAGTCTACCCAGATCTTAAACCCCTGCGCGAAGGCATTGACTCCTCCTTGTTGTGCACACTGAACATACGCTGTAAACGATGAACCGCGGGCTACAACCAAGGTCATGCCTGAATAATATGTGTAATTATTGGGCAAAGACGCGGAGCAACCGGTGTTTAAATTTGAAATGTTGGTTTGTGCCCCAGTTGTGTAAAAATTCGTTATGTTATCGTTTGTTAAAGGCGGGTTAAAGCATGCATTTGTATACGTAGGGAGGCAATACTGCGCCAATGACACCTTGGTCATCAGAAGCAAAGCCGAACAAGCAACTAAAACAAATCCCCTAAACATAAAGTCAAAACTAATTCATTTTTAATAAAATGCAAACTATACGTAAACAAATTCTGAAAAGAAGCTATTGCGCTGTTTAATCCGAAGCGGCCTCTTCGTTCATTTGTTTGATTAGCGTATTGATTTCACTTTCGGCCGTCCGCAATCTCATTCTGCAAAAATGAACCAGTTCTCCTGCGCGTTTAACTTTCTGCGCCAAGTCATCGATACTTACAGCATCATTTTCAATCGAACCGATGATGGACTGTAATTCGGAATAGGCCTGTTCGTATGATAGCTCCTCGTTTGGTGTGTTTTCTTTCTTTTTAGCCATAGTTAAGATTGGTTCTGAATGGCCGCTTTGGCATTGCCATCGGCCATAACAATTTGAATAATGTCGTTTGTTTTCAATTCCGCCGTTCGTTTAATTATTTTTCCCTCTTTTTCGATGTAGGCAAATCCTCTTCTTAAAATTGCATCGGGGCCATACGCTTTTGCCAGAGATTCAATGTTGTTCAATCGCTCTGATAGCTGAAGCATCTTGTGAGCCGGAATAATCTTTATTTTTTCAAATACTGTTGTCTGAGCATTTTTAGCTGAAGCAATTTGATTCGATGTATTCAAGCGTAAGGCAAACAGCAATGCATCTGTTTCACGTTTTTTCTCTGAAAGCAACGAATCCAGATTACTCCTTATCCAATTCTCACTTGAAGCTAATTTCTGACGATCGCGCATTAAATTCTGCTGAACCTTCAACACCATACGCTGCCTTAAGTCAATAAGGCTCTGTTCGAAAGCTACATTGTGATCGATGATAAATTCTGCAACTTTGGTGGGCGTTTTAAGTCCGCTGTGCGCAACCAAATCGGCCAACGAGACATCCTTCAAGTGACCAAGTCCGGTTAAAACCGGAACCGGGAAGCGAGCAATTGCTCTTACAAGTTGGTATGCGTCAAAAAGCAGCAGATCGGTTTGAGAACCGCCTCCCCGAACCAGAACGACAACATCGAAGCGCAAACCCGATTCATAAATTTCAACCAGTCTTTTCACCAGCGCATCAGCATTCCCTTCGCCCTGAACCAATACAGGATAAAGCTGTATATCAAAACGATAAGCCTGTAAATTTTCCTCGAGCGTATGTATAAAATCCTGGTAACCGGCCGACTGCTCGGACGACAAAACCGCGATTCGTCGAATAGCAAGCGGTAATGGAAGTCGTTGATTGCGTGTTACAAGAACATCGCCTTCTGTCCAAACGGCATCTGAGTTTTCCCTTAATAGGCGTTCGATATTCAGCTGGCGCTGTTTGCGGAGCATCCCTACCGTATAATTCGAATCAATCGAAACCAATTGAAGTTTCAGGCCCCGGGTTGCATGAAACTCAACGCGAACAGCCATTAAAACCTCTATTCCGTCAATAAGTTTTTGACCGGTTTCCGTTTCAAATCGCAGCATCGACATGAACGCAGCATCGAAGCCGAAACACGAAAGTTCAGCAATTACTTCTCCCTTTTCGGCCGACTTTTCAACCAAATGAAAATACATATGCCTTCTTCCTTCATACACCTTGAGGTTTGAAATCTCACCAATCACATTGTAAAGTTTACCTCCAAAAACAGAACGGATGCCCTGTTGCAGTATTGCTGCAAATTCCGAAAGCCTTAATCCGCCTTGTTTTTCAAGTTCCATAGCAGTTCGCAATTTACCGGATTGTTTTGTGATTAACATCTCCCTGCTGAAACAATTTTAAATCTGAAGTACAACAAGAATCAATCGAATTAATACTTTTAGCCAATGAAGCAGATTTTCACCCTGTGTATTTTATTTTTTTGCCTTGGCAGTATAAGAGCACAAATTAACCCTCCCATAAATGGTGTTGCCGACCAACGAAGCATCGTATTTGCCTTTCGGAATGCTAATATCCATGTTGGATCAAATGAGCTAATTAAGAACAAAATTATGCTTGTTCGGGGCGCCAAAATAACAGACTTCGTTGAAGAGGTTCCTCCGGAAGCCGTTGAGATCGACTGCAACGGTATGCATATCTATCCTTCGTTTATTGATATTTCTTCTTCCTATGGAATGAACGAGAAAACAACAAAAAGATCCGATCCTGGTGCACGACACTGGAATATGGCGGTACATCCTGAATTTAATTCAGCCGACAATTTCAGATATGATGCATCACCGGCCGAAACCTTGCGGAAGTTAGGCATTGGTGTTGTGAATTGTATTCAGAAAGACGGGATTTTTAGGGGAACAACCTGTGCCGTTTCACTTGCCAATCTTCCGGAAACAAAATCGGTTTTAAACCCGGCAGCCATTCAGGCGCTATCGCTCTCAAAAGGAAGTTCGCAAGAGGAATACCCCAGCTCACTTGCTGGCACAATTGCCTTGATTCGGCAAAGTTTTTACGACGCAAAATGGTATGCATCTGCAAAATCTAACAAGCAGTTCAACATTTCATTGCAAGCACTAAATACACATAAGGCATTGCCCGTTCTGTTCGAAGCCGCCAATGGCCAGGACGCCATTCGGGCTGCAAATCTTGCAGATGAATTCGGCTTTCGGCTCTGGGTCGATGGATGCGGAGAAGAATATCAACACATCGATGCCCTTAATCCCCAAAAAGTATCCTTTGTAATTCCAATTAATTTTCCGGAAGCCATAGATATTGTTGATATACGTTCTTCAAGGGCCATACCGCTTTCAACATTGATGCACTGGGAAAGTGCTGCAGCACAGGCAGCCTTACTGCACAAACGCGGCTTTACATTCGCGATAAGTTCACGCGGTATTTCCGACCCAAAGGTTTTTTTCTCCAACCTACGAAGATTAGTTGCCGCCGGTTTGCCTTCAAACGTTTTACTGGATGCATTAACATCCATACCGGCAACGTTATTGGGAATTGAAAGCCGCTGCGGAAAACTACAAAAAGGGTATGATGCATCCTTCGTCATTTGCAGCGACTCTCTTTTGCATCCGAACGCAACAATTCTTGAAAACTGGTCGCTTGGTCAACGTTTGAAATTCGACAATTCAAATCAAATGAATTTCAATGGTAGGTACAAAGGCATGGTCGGCAAAGACACATTACAGCTTGTTGTGAAGGGAAAACCGTTCTCTTCCGAAGCACTTGCCAAAATTAATGGCGAAAAAGCCAAATGTGTTTTCAAAATTTCGGGAACGCAATTTTCCGCACGATTGTCTTTAAAAAACGATTCAATCATCTTAATACAAGGAAATGTTCAACGCGAAAACAATTCCTGGCAACTGAACGGGGAGGCCATTAAATTTGGTACTGCACCAGTTAATCTTACGCTGCTGTATTCGGGCGCGGAAGATGCAGATACGCTTAAACCGGAACAATGGCCCGATTTGCATGTCGATTCACTACAACTATTGCATCCTTTTGGTAGTTACGGACGCAGCACATTACCCCAACAGGAACAGATACTAATTGGCAATGCAAAAATCTGGACCTGTTCCGAAACGGGCATTCTTGATAAGGCATCCATTCTTATTGATAAAGGAAAAATCCAGGCAATCGGAACAGACAGCGAAGTTCAGAAGCGGGTTGATGTATCAAGACCAGTGCGAAAGATAGATGCGTCGGGCAAACATATCAGTCCTGGAATTATTGATGAGCATTCTCATATTGCACTGAGTCGGGGTGTCAATGAAGGAACACAGAACAACACCGCCGAAGTACGCATGCGTGATGCATTGAATGCACAGGATATTGATATATACCGCCAACTGGCAGGAGGAGTAACCGCTGCGCAATTGCTGCATGGCTCTGCAAATCCGATTGGCGGACAATCTGCACTGATTAAATTTCGCTGGGGGAAAGAATTTCCACACTTGCTACTTGATAACGCACAAGGTCATATCAAATTTGCGCTTGGAGAAAATGTAAAACAAAGCAACTGGGGTTACGACAAGACGTCGCGTTTTCCGCAAACCAGAATGGGAGTCGAACAGGTTTTTTATGATGCTTTTCAACGTGCAAAAGAATACAGAATCATGCACGAAACGTTTAAGAAAGGAGCGAAAAACGCAGAACCGCCTGCCATTGATCTTGAACTGGAGGCACTGTCTGAAATTTTAGAAGGTAAACGGCACATCACCTGTCACAGTTATGTGCAGTCTGAAATCAATATGTTGATGCATGTGGCAGATAGCATGGGCTTTAAAGTAAACACCTTCACGCACATTCTCGAAGGGTACAAAGTGGCTGATAAACTAAAGAAACACGGGGCCAATGGATCTACGTTTTCGGATTGGTGGGCATACAAATGGGAGGTAAATGATGCCATCCCTTACAATGGAAGCATCATGAACGAAATGGGGATTACAACTTCGTTTAATTCTGATGATGCAGAAATGGGACGCAGATTGAATCAGGAAGCAGGCAAAGCTGTCTTGTATGGAAAAACACCGGAAACGGAGGCGCTGATGTTTGTAACGCGCAATCCGGCCAAAATGCTAAAAATCGACGGATTCACAGGGAGCCTTAAACCGGGAAATGATGCTGATGTGGTAATCTGGAGCGATAACCCCTTATCGGTTTATGCGCGCGCAGAAATGACGATAGTTGACGGCGCCGCTTACTTCGACTTGGAAAGCGATAAGCAATTGCAGCTGCAGAATGAGGCAATCAGGAACAGAATTACCGAAAAGATGCTACGGGAAAAGGCCGGCGGGAAACCGGTTAAAGCATACAAATCAGGTAAAAAACATTATTACACGTGCGATGACCTTTTTAACGAAACCGAAAACCATGAAGAATAAGTATAGCCTATTGCTCGTATTCCTGCTGATTTGTTCAAATTCTTTTATTAATGCACAAAGCAAAGGCATTCTGTTTACCGGTGGGGTGATACATACCGGTAACGATAAGGTAATCGAAAATGCTGTAATGGGAATACGCGATGGAAAAATCGAATTTGCCGGAAGCGGAACAACGATTAAATATGACAAGCGATTATATGCCGAGCAAATAGACTTTACAGGGCAGCATATCTATCCGGGATTTATCGCGTTGAATTCGAGTATTGGCCTTCGCGAAATCGATGCAGTAAGGGCCACATTGGATGTTAATGAAGTTGGGTATCTCAATCCGCATATTCGAAGCATGCCTGCATTCAATACCGATTCGCGCATTATTCCAACCGTACGATCGAATGGCGTGCTCATGGTTCAGGCTACCCCTGCCGGCGGAATAATCAGTGGTAGCTCTTCCCTATTTCATCTTGACGGGTGGAATTGGGAAGATGCCTTGTTCAAAGCCGATGACGGTTTGCATCTGAACTGGCCCGAATACCCTGTTGCGAGAGCAAACAAAGACAGTTCTAAAACCGATTACATCCAGAAGAAACAAGCTGAAATTATCGACTTTATTAAAGAAGCGCGAGCCTATGGTCTTGCAAGCGAAAAAAAAGAAATAAACCTCCGGTTTGGAGCTATGCAGGGACTGTTTAAGGGAAACCAGCGGCTTTTTGTGCATTGCCAAAAAGCACGAAGCATAACCGATGCAATTCTGATGTTGCAAGAAGCAGGAATTAAAAAACTTGTTATTGTTGGCGGTGCCGAAGCCGATCAGACAATTAAACTTCTTAGAAAGTTTGATGTTCCGGTTGTGCTGTCGCGCATCCACCGCCTGCCCGATTATGAAGACGACCCAATTGACAAGCCCTTCAGACTGCCTGCTATTTTAAGCGATTCGGGAATAATGGTTGCCCTAAGTTACGATGGAGATATGGAAGCTATGGGAACACGCAATCTGGCATTTACAGCAGGCACTGCGGCCACCTACGGATGCGGAAAAGAGCTTGCGCTTAAGCTTATAACACTAAACCCGGCAAAGATTGTTGGCATTCAAGCCCAAACCGGTAGCATAGAAGCAGGTAAAAATGCAGATTTTATTCTGAGCAAAGGAGATGTACTGGATCCAATTACTGCAGATAGTATTAAACTGTTTATTGGGGGTAAGGAAGTTAATACCTCAAATCACCAAAGTGAATTGAATAAAAAGTACCGCGAGAAATATGGTTTGCCCCTTAAATAATATCTGAACGGGTAATTTGTTATTTTTGAACATCAGAAAGGTACAAAACAAGAAGAAAAGATGGAACCAGCAAAAGATATGAATCAAACCGGCGGTAAGTCGAGGTTAATTGTTTTAATCGGTTTATTGACCTTATCTGTTGGGCTTAACATTTATTTATTAACCCGCACATACGATGCTGAAAGCATAATCGTAAAACGCGATGCGGAGGTTGACTCGCTTGCAGATGTAAAAGCGAGCATTGAAAACGATTATCAGACCATGACCTTTGAGCTTGATCAATTTAAAGGAAAAAACATTCAGTTGGATAGTCTGCTAGAAAAAGCCAATGGCGATATTGAAAAACAAAAGCGGAAGATTGACAAGTTAATCAAGGAGAACAAAGACATCCCTTTAATTCGTAGGCAAATGGAAGAGCTCAAGGCCATTCGCGACCAGTACAGGACTCAAATTGAGCAACTTATTAAAGAAAATAAGGAGTTGCGTTTTGAAAATGTAAACCTCACGCAAGAGGTAAATAGTTTGAATCAAACAACAAAACAATTGAGCGAGAAGGTTGAGCTGGCATCAGTTTTAAAGGGCGAAAGTTTGGAGGTTAAAACCTTCCGCGAAAAGGCGCGGGGCAAACTGGAAGAAACCGAAAAAGCAAAGAGGGTAAATAAGATTACCGCAACATTTGTAATTGCTGAAAATAAAGTGGCTAAGCCGGGTAAGCGTGATCTGGTTTTTCGAATACTTAGACCTGATGGTATGGTATTATCCGATCCAAAGTCGGGCGGAGCGTTTACACGCGATGACGGAAGATATATTGATTATACCGATCGTGCAACTGTAGATTATTCCAACAGCCGAACGGAAGTAAAGTTTGAATGGGATGAATCTGAGGAGCTTAACGCAGGCTTGTATATTGCCGAGGTTTATCTGGATGGTAAATTAACCGGTAATTATAAATTCAACTTGAAATAAATTTTGGAAGATAAGCCCGAAACACCTTCGAATTTGC
>CANMGM010000110.1 GCA_947497195.1 Bacteroidota bacterium | reverse complement strand
TTTTTACACAGTTTTGAATGAGCTAAATATCACCGATTGGCCCTTGGCGCAGGTTCCGGGTATGAATCCGCGAAAACTTGCCATACTGCATAAGGAGTGTGGAATGGAAACTGTGGGCGATTTGCTCTCCTGGTATCCGTTTCGGTACATCGACCGCACGCGTATATATACCACAGCCGAACTGCAGGAAGATATGCCGTACATTCAACTTGTAGTGCGGGTCGACAAAATCAAACAACTGGGCGCCAAGAACAAGCAACGCCTCAGCGTGATAGCCCGCGATCAGGCCGGAAGTATTGAGTTAATCTGGTTTCAGGGTGTGAAATACATCGTCGATAAAATCAAGGCAGGCCAGCTTATCCTCGTTTTTGGCAAGCCAACCTTGTTTAACGGCAACTGGAACATTTCGCATCCCGAGTTCGAACCGTTTTCGCCCGAACGCGCCGCAAAAGCATCCAAACTGCAGCCTGTTTATTCGAGCACCGAAGCCATGAAACGGACGCAGCTCGACAGCAAAGGCATCTACCTACTCATGCAGCAGGTTTTGCGCTGGTGCGAAGGCAAAATCGAAGAAAGCTTGAGTGATGCATTTCGCAGTTCACTTCAGCTTTGCAGCTTAACCGATGCCTACCGCTGGATTCATCTGCCCGAAAACCCAGAGCAACTCCAAAAAGCCGAACTACGTCTTAAGTTCGAAGAGCTGTTCTTTTTGCAGCTGCGCCTCATCCGGCAAAACCTTATCAACAAGCGCGATATAAAAGGATTCCCCTTTCCGCACATCGGGACGTATTTCAATACCTTTTACGAAAAACATTTACCATTTGCATTAACCGGCGCACAAAAACGTGTGCTGCGCGAAATCCGCTCGGATGTTGCAAAGCCCATCCAAATGAATCGCTTGTTGCAGGGCGATGTGGGAAGTGGAAAAACCATCGTTGCCTTTATGAGCATGCTCATGGCGCTCGATAACGGGTTTCAGGCTTGCCTAATGGCACCCACCGAAATTCTCGCCCAACAACATTTTGCATCCCTTAAACCACTCTGTGATGCTTCGGGATTGACCATTGCACTGCTTACCGGATCTTCGAAAACCCGCGAACGACGAACGATGCACGAAGCGCTCGAAAACGGAACGCTTCAGATTTTAGTTGGCACGCACGCCTTGCTCGAAGATAAAGTGAAGTTTTTGAATCTGGGCCTGGTGGTAATCGACGAACAGCATCGCTTTGGTGTGGCGCAACGTGCAAAACTCTGGACCAAAAATGTGTTGCCTCCGCATGTGCTCATTATGAGCGCAACACCAATTCCTCGTACGCTCGCAATGACATTCTACGGCGATCTCGATGTATCGGTCATCGACGAACTTCCGCCCGGCCGCAAGCCCATCAAAACCATCCATACCTACGATTCCCATCGTCCGGAAGTAATGGAACATATACGACGCGAAATTGCACTTGGACGTCAGATTTACGTGGTATATCCGCTCATCGAAGAAAGCGAACAGCTCGATTACCAAAATCTTTTGGATGGATTTACCTACATGCAGACGTGGTTTCCGGAGCCACAATACCAGGTAAGCGTAGTGCACGGGCGCATGAAATCGGAAGAGAAAGATTACGAGATGCAGCGCTTTGTAAATCATCAGGCCCACATAATGGTGGCCACAACAGTTATCGAAGTGGGTGTAAATGTGCCGAATGCATCGGTAATGGTGATCGAAAGTGCCGAGCGGTTTGGCTTATCGCAATTGCATCAGCTGCGCGGAAGGGTAGGGCGGGGAGCCGAACAATCGTACTGCATTCTGGTGAGTAGTTTCAAACTCAGCAGCGATGCGCGAACGCGGATGAAAACGATGGTCGAAACCAACGATGGATTTCGCATTGCCGAGGTCGATCTGAAGTTGCGTGGCCCGGGCGATTTGCAGGGAACACAGCAAAGCGGCGCACTCGATTTGAAACTGGCCGATTTGAGTCGCGATGCACAACTGATTTCGTGGTGCCGCGAGCAGGCCATGCAATTACTTGATGCCGACCCTTCCCTACAGTTACCCGAACATCTGGGAATACGGAATAAACTTCATGCGATAGAGCGTAGGAAAATGAACTGGGGGCGGATTTCGTGACGCGAAATGTCGGCTTTCCTTCGTAAGTTCGCGAGATTTTAATCAACAAAATCATTGAAAAGAATGAGGAAGTCGCGAATACTTAGTAAATCAGCTATTGCACTTGCATGTATGCTGGGGTGTTTGGTTCAGAATGAAATGCATGCACAATTGAAGCAAACGCAATTCAACGGATTCGGGCATCTCGAGTATTCGCTTGTGCACAAAGACAGCACCGATAGTTATTTCAGTCTTGGAGAGCACGATTTTTTCATCACTTCCAATTTGAGCAACCGAATCAGCTTTTTGGGCGAATATGTTATACGCTTTAATCAGGCAACATCGTATTTCAGGCCCAGTATTGAGCGTTCGTTCATGCGCTTCAACTACACGAACAATCACAACATCATCGCCGGAAAAATTCATACTCCGGTTAATTACTGGAACGATGTGTATCACCACGGCCGCGTTTTCTTTCCGGTGATTGATCGCCCGTTTTCATTTTCCTACATGGTTCCGCTGCACACCTTGGGGATACAAATGCAGGGACAGAATTTGGGCAAATGGGGATTTGGTTACGATGTTGTTTTGGGAAATGGCATTGCATCGAGCGATAATTTTCAGGGAGGAATAAATCCAGCACTTACCACAGCCTTTCACATAAAACCATTGCCGGGCATGCGAATTGGCGCATCATATTATTACAATCATCTGAAGCAAAACAGTGCAGGTTCGCATATCGGACATTCAATTACCCCGGGTGTCGATCCTTCCAATATCTATAAAGGCCCTGTCGATTTCCAGCTTATTTCTGGATCATTTGCCTGGTTTGGAAAACGACTGGAGTTCTTGAATGAATTCTCCTTCAATCAAACCCGAACCGACAGTTTGGGAACCGCCGATAATCTGGCCAATTTCACTTACATCGGCTACCGTTTTAACGATCACAATGTGCCGTTCATTCTTGTCGATTACATTAAAATCGCCAACAACGACCTCCATATTTACCCTACAGAGCTGTTGAAAACAGCAATTGGTTACCGATACGAATTCAATTATTTGGTGAATTTGAAAGCACAGGTAGAGCATACCTGGACAAAGCATTCGGGTAATCATCTCATTCACGGAGATCTTGGAACACTGGGCTTTAGGCTTCAACTGGCGTATGGTTTTTAATGTGTAGGAGGGAAAGATGATGAAGACATTAAAATTGATTTTCGTTTGTGTTGTATTGTTCCAAACGGCAACTTTTGCACAGCAACTCTCGTTAGATGGCTTGATGCTGATTGGGAATAAAACTGGTTTAACATCCATCAACCGCAAACAGATGAATGGCATTTTCAGAGGGACGCAGAGTATCTGGAAATCGAATGAGCAGGTAGTTGTGGTGATGCCTTCGAGTAAAGCCGAATTCGCCGAACAGTTTGCCGCGTCGGTTTTGCAGATGAGTCATTCTGCCTTACAGAAATACTGGTTGGCACTCGTATTTCAGGGACGTGCCAATGCGCCGGTATTTTTGAATAGCAGCAGCGAAATTATCGAATACGTGAAAAAGAATCCGGGTGCAATTGCGGTTGTAAAAGCTGCAGAACGCGATATCCCGGCAGGAATGACCATAACGATAAGCGATCGATAGCATGAAGCGTATTTTCTCGGGTTTGTCTATGCGGATTTGGCTTCCTTTTGCCATTTCTCTGGTGCTGGGAATGTCGTTTCTTGGCTATTATTATCCGATGCAGCAAGGCAGGCTGTTTCGCGAGTCGGCCGAAAAAAACCTCGATGAATTATCGAAAGTACTTACGCTGAGTATCGAATTATCGCTCGACCATCAAAGCTTCGAAGGCCTTTCTAAATCCATCGATGTTGCGAAAGAATCGCGCGATTTTGAGTTTGTAGCCTTAGTGCAGCACGATTCCATTTCGGGTAAAGATTTCATTTTCGCATCCAACCCCGTTAAAATAGACAGTGCCCTTGTTTTTACTCCCGATTCAATGCGCTTTATTTATAAGCAGCGGCCTTTACGAACCAACGACATGCAAGGTTATGTGCTTATTGCAGCTTCCCGCGATAAGCTCGAAAAGAAGGTTCTTGAATTAAACAAACCCGTTTATATAATCTTAGGTATTGTATTGTTGCTTTCGCTATTTGTCTTTTTGGGAATTGCCCGAATTCTCTCTCGCCCGGTAACGCGACTTACCCTAGCGGCGAATGAGTTGAAAGGAGGCAATTATTCCATTGCAATTGATCAGCACTCGGGAGCCTCAGAAATCGTTGATTTGAATATTGCTCTGGAGGAACTTCGTGATGCACTTCTTGATTCAAAAAGGCGAAATGAAGATTTTAACAAGCAACTCGAAAACGAGATTAAGGCAAGAACCAACGACTTGGAATTAACGCGTCTTCGCTTGCTCGAAGCACAGGAAGTTGCCGAACTGGGCAATTACGAAATCGATCTCGAATCGGGCGACTGGCATGCTTCAGAAACTGTTTACTCGATTTTTAAGATATCTTCCGACTATCCGCTAAACGATAACAGCTGGAAATTGCTGCTTAATCCTGCGAATACAATCCTTGTTGAGAATCTCTTTAATGATTCGATTAAAAACGGCACCTCATTTCAACAAGATTTACGCATCACACCCGAGAACAATCCTTTGTTCGAACGGTGGATTTCCATATCCGGAAAGGCAATTCGCGATGCGTCGGCGAACGTACATGTTATTCGCGGAACAATTCAGGATATAACCAAACGAAAGCGCATCGAAAACGAAGTGCGCCGTCTTTCGCTTGTGGCCGAGAAGACATCAAATTGTGTAATCATAACCGATACTAGCCGCAAAATAATTTGGGTAAACGAAAGTACGCTGCGATTAACCGAATATACACGTGCCGAAATTATAGGGCAAACACCTTCAATGTTTCAGTTTGAAAAAACAAGCGAGGAATCGAAAGCCTTCATTAGAAAGCGTCTCGACGCATTGCGGGAACTTAAGGTTGAAGTGCTAAACAGAACTAAGTCGGGCAAGGAATACTGGCTCGATATTAATATCGTTCCGCTTTTCGACGACGAGAATGTGCACATCGGATTTATGGCCGTCGAAAGTGATATTACCGAACGTGTCAAATTCGAGCAAGAGATTAAAGAAAGTGAGGAGAATTTTAGAACCATTCTCGAGAACTCTTCCGAGATGATTCATACCATCGATAACGAAGGCAAGCTCATTTGGGCAAATCGTTCGTGGAAAGAGAAATTGGGCGTAAAAAATATCGATGTACAGGGCCTTGATTTGGTGCAGTTTCTGGATGAAAAAACCCTCGAGGAGTTTCAACGCGTAATGCCTTCGCTCATTAATGGGGAAATTGTAACCGATCTGGATTGTGTTTTTTTATCGACCGAAGGATCGGCCTTAAACCTACAGGGAAGAGCCATACCGGTTTATAAAGACAATGTGATAGTTGGATCACAGGCGTATTTGCACGATATTACCTCGATTCGCAAAGCAGAGAACGACATGCGGCAATTGCTCGAACTTACGCAGCATCAGAACGAACGCCTTCGAAACTTTACCCACATTGTTTCGCATAATCTGCGGTCGCATAGTTCCAATTTAAGTGGCTTAATTACGCTACTCAGCATTGAATGGCCTGATTTTAAAGACAATGTTTATTTCGCGAATTTCCATACGGCAGTTAATAATCTAACAGACGTAATTTATAATTTGTCGGAGGTGGCGCTTATCCAGACAGAGGACGATAAGCAATTTTCGGCAGTCGATTTAAACGTTGTTGTTGAGCATGCGATTGCCAGCGTTTATGGACTTGCTGAGACAGCAGGCGTTGAAGTACGATTCCCGAAATCGGCGAGCAGATTTGTGAAAGGCGACAGAGCGTATTTGGATAGTATCGTATTGAATCTGCTAACAAATTCTATAAAATACAAGGCTGAAGGGCGCAGCTCATTTGTTGAAATTTATGTAACGCAATCCGATGAATTTGTGCGATTGGATGTGCGCGATAACGGCTTGGGAATTGATTTGGCACGCCAGGGAAGGAAAATGTTCGGCATGTATAAAACCTTCCACAAACATCCTGATGCCCGCGGTGTGGGATTATTCCTTACCAAAAATCAGGTTGAAGCCATGGGTGGCCGAATTGAAGTGCAAAGTGTAGTAGATGAAGGAACAGTTTTTAGTGTATTTTTGCCCTCACAAACACAAACTGAATGAAAAGCGTTTGCCTCATCGACGATGATTCGATTTATGTAATGCTCGCTAAGCGATTAATTTCGCTTAATAGCTTAAGTAATACAGTATCGGAGTATACAGACGGTCGCGAAGCTTTTCAGGCATTGCAGAAATTGCATGCCAATGGAGAAACACTTCCGGATGTTATTTTTCTGGATGTGAATATGCCCATTTGGGATGGTTGGGATTTTCTGGATGAATTCGGGAAGATCGAAATGGCTCATTTCCCCGAAATATTCATTGTTACGAGTTCATCCCACTCGCTCGACCGCGAAAAGGCTGCAACGTATTCTATCGTTAAGCGAAGTCTAACCAAACCGCTTGAATTGGATGATTTGGTGGCGATATTGAAAGACGCCAATTAGAGCGTAAGTTCGCGCAAATCGATACACGTTTCGCTCACACGGCTGCGCATTTCCCATACCCGATAAAGCTTTTCGGCAACATTTTCGGGCTGTTCGAGTTTATCTTCCCGCTTTAAGGTTTCAAAGCGTTCAATTTTTCTGAATTCTGAAGGATTAGCCCCGCGAATTTCTTCCTGCATGGATGTATCAATTACTCCCGGCGCGATAGAGAATATGTGGAAGTTATTCTCTTCCTTATTTTCCTCTGCAATACAACGTGCCAGCATATCGATTCCGGCCTTACTGCTGCAATACGAAGCCCAGCCATCGTAAGCATTGCGCCCTGCTCCCGAGCCAATAAACAGCATGCCGAATTCGGAAGTTGCATGCTTCATTGCCGATAGAAACGTATTGCTTAATACTGTTGCAGCGACAAGATTTACCTGGAACGTCTCGTTTATTCGCTGGGGATTTTTAAAATTTCCGAGATGCGCAATTTCGCCCAAGGTGCCGGCATTGTGAATAAACAGAGCCTGCGTTGGAATATCAGGAATCGAAAAACGATACGCCAAAACAGCTTGCGGGTCGGCCAAATCGAGGTAATCGGCATGGTACGATTCATCTTCAATGGTATGCGTGCGACCAATTCCGTGTACATGCCAACCGCGCTGCAAGAATTTGTGGGCCAGTGCCTCTCCCAATCCACGTGAGGTTCCGGTAATCCAAACCGATTTCATGCCTTAAACAGCAGCAAGTGCTTTTTCGAGGTCTGCAATTAAATCGTCGGCGTCCTCAATACCAACCGACAAGCGGATGAGTCCGTCTACAACCCCAACTTTTTCGCGTTCGGCTTTCGGAATCGAAGCGTGGGTCATGGATGCCGGATGATTTATTAACGATT
>CANMGM010000109.1 GCA_947497195.1 Bacteroidota bacterium | reverse complement strand
CGGCACGACTTACATAAAGATTTAAAGGGGATTGGAAATAAACAGAAAAAAGCAGTTCGGAAACCTGCTCAAAAGAAAGCCGATTCCCTGAGTCAATAAATCCGCGGTAAACGCCAATACCATTGAAGTTCGAGTGAAAAATATCCTCTATTCCATCGAAGTTATAATCGCGAACAATAAACCAATCCTTCAGTGCTGGCAATTGATTTTTGTATGTGTAATTGCATTTCCAGGTTTGCCGGTTATCTTCTGTTTCAAAAATGGAAATTCGATTTCCTGAGCGATCCAACATAACCAGTTCGGCTACTCCGTCGCGGTTAAAATCCATTTCGTGCACTTGAGGAGCGTTGAATCCACCAGTCCAGGGATTAATCAGCAATTCCCCGGCATTTTCTGAAACCGGGATATCATATGATTGAAGTAGCGAAAAAGGGATGGTAGGCTGCGCATTTAAAGCGTTGTATGTAGAGACAAGCACGATAAAAATGAGCAGGCGCATGATTTAATATCGAATCAGACTGTGCACGTTTTTCTGAAAGTGGCTTAGTCGATGCGCGCCTTCTAAAAATGCAAGCTCAACTAAAAAAGAAAATCCTGCAATTTGTGCATCCTGCATCAGGATAAGTTCTGCCGCCGCCGCCGCTGTTCCGCCTGTTGCTAGCAAATCGTCGTGTACAATAACCTTCCAGTCTTTCTTTATGCTATTTATGTGCATTTCGACCGTGGCACTGCCATACTCTAAGTCGTATGAGCACGAAATGGTTTTATAGGGCAACTTGCCAGCTTTGCGCACCGGAATAAACGGAATGTTCAGCTTTTGTGCCATCAGCATCCCGAATAAAAATCCGCGACTCTCAACACCAACAATTGCATGTACAGGTTCGGTTCGAAAAGGCACAACAAGGCATTCAGCAATTTCATTGCATAAGGCCGGATCTTCAAGCAGTGGCGTAATGTCTTTGAATAAAATCCCTGGTTTCGGGAAATCGGCTACATCGCGGATTGTTGTCTTAAGTTTTTCTTCAATGGTCATTCAAACGATACGTAGTGGGCCAATCGTTCGATTTGTTCCGGCTTGAGCGCATAGATTTTACGTAAATCATCCGTTGAACGAAATTGTCCGTGTTTACTGCGGTAATTTACGATGCTTTTTCCAACTCCATACCAACAATATGGATGCTTTTGAAGTTCTTCGGGTGCAATGGTATTGATTCGAATTCGGATTATTCGCATTGAATCGACTGTTAAATAGCGACTTAACCCGGTTATGAGCGTATCGTCGAAGCCCTTAATTTCTTTTAATTGATTCAGCGACCAAAAACCACCTAGGCGTGTTCGGTGACGTATAATTTTGGATGCACGAAACGGACCTATCCCTTTAACACGAAGCAGGCTCACTGAGTCGGTTGTATTCAGTTCGAGTTTCGTAAATGCGGGCCGCTGTTTATTCTCTTTCGAAACTATATTTTCATCTTTTGCATCAAGGCTTATCAAGGCTTCAAGTTCCCTGTATTTTTTCTCGGTTACGCAGAATAGCTTTTTTAAGTCCTCTTTTTGTTTAAACCGAAAACCTTTATTTCGAAATTTAACAATGGCTGCTGCTTGTTTGCGTGAAAATCCCAGCCGAGCCCATCCTTCCTCTGGCAGTGTGTTTGGGTTGAATACGAATCGTTCGAATTCTTCAGGCGATTTGTATCGTTTTCTTTCAAACTCCAAACGATCGACCTGTTGTAAACTATCTATCCATCGCTTTTCAAATGGGGTAAACTGAATATTCGTATAGTGTGTTTCCGGAAACCACTTCGAATAGTTGTATCGAACAAACTCAGCAAGAACAACCAGTATCAGGAGCAGCGTAAGGCCCCGAACTTCGGTATGGGTAAAATCAAAATTGGTCTTGATGAATTTTTTCATACATCAAGTATAGATAAGTCGTAGAGCTCTATCCGTAAGTAAACGTTTATAAACGTTTAAAACGGATACACCATATCATTCACACCCCGGGTCTCAGTCCGAAGCAAGAAAGGCGGGCCTACGAAAAATACGATTCGAAATAGACACAAACGGCCTGTTTAATTAAGAATTGCTGCTGTCCCGGGCTTAATTCGGGCAGGTTTTCTTCGATTTTCCAATGTGGATAACCTTCCTCATCCAATCCTTCAAACTTGTAATATCCATAAGGTTCTAACAGCGTGCATATTGCGATATGCATGAGTTCCAACTTCTGGTCTTTGTTGAATTTTTTGTAGCCTTTTCCTAATTCCTGAACACCGATGAGCAATAATACTGCTTCAAGATCCAGTTCATCACCAAACTGCTCTTTAAGCTTTTGCAAAACCTGCTTCCATTGTGCTTCAATGTCGTGCAGACTCGATTGACCTTCGCGAAGCATTATCTGTTATTCAATGCACAACCATTTGCGCATCGCCGTATGCGATCCAGCATCGATCCGAATGAGATATGCTCCGGGGGCTGACTGAATTCCTGTGAGTTGGGACAAATAAATGGTGTGTTCGCCAAAATTAAGCAAGCCCAGATTTTTTGAGGCGATGATTTTGCCGGAAATATCCATTATCTGAACATTGACATTCTCTGCCGTTGTTAGTCCAATCTGAAGTTTTGCCTCCGATGCATTCGCTGGATTTGGAATTAATTGCGTCGAAAATTCATCAATAGGACTTAGCTGCGTACCGAGGGTTGGATCGCCGAAAAAGTTGATATCATCGATAAACAATGAATTTCCTCCACCATCTGTCATTTCAAATTTGATCATACACGAAGACTGCCCTACAAATGAAGGAATTGAAACAGTTTCGGTTCTCCATTGTGATGCCGACGGAATAAACGTTCCCGAAATGGTTTGTCCGCTGGATAAGGTACTAAGGCTTGCTGCCAATTTTGTGTAACGGGGCGTCCACGATCGGCCGCAGTTGTTGGATGCGTATACAATCAACTTATCGGTCGATGATGTGCTTTTGCGCGCATAGGCTACTTTGAAGGTCATACTAGCCGGCGCTACAAGATTGGAACAATCAAATATAGGCGATTCGAGTTCGCTTACTGTTCCGGTCGTAATAGCATTGTTGTTGTATTTGATGCAGGCAGAACCGGTTGCAGATGTTTCAGTTGATCTGAAAAATGAACTTGCGCTGCCTATTACTTTCCAATCTTCGAACTGATTCGCAGACAAATTGGGGAATGCGCTATTTTCTGCACCTTCAAAAAATGGTGATATAAGCGTTGGGTTATCGGGCATTATGGTAATGAAGCTCGATTTTGTTACAGAGTTAGAACCGGTCGAATTGGATATATTCAGTGTTACTGCATAGGTTCCCGGACTGGCATATTGAACAACGGGATTTTGAACTGTAGAGGCCGTCGTTGAGGCTCCCGGGAAAGACCAGTTCCACGACCATGAAGCGTCCACAGGCGCATTGTAACTTTCGTCGCTAAAAGTAATGTTAGCACCAACGCATGCCTGATCTGTAGAAGCTGAAAAGTCGGCTTTGGGCGCGCACGGAGTTGCATTTGGATTGTTTACGCCTGTAAAGGTAAGATTCGATGCCGACCATAGGTTGTTGCGTTGGCCTGTGCCCGAATTTGCCGCTGCAATCATCCGATTACTTTGCCCTGCGGTAAACATGAGGCCGCAGGATGAATAATCCATGTAGTTCTGCACATTATCGAGCGAACCACAGGTCTGTTGGTTTAGATTACAGCTTTGATCGGCAACGCCGATGCAGTTTGGCGTATCATTTACGCTATCGTCTTCATTGCAATTTGATGCTAATCCCGGCGAGTTGCTTCCGCCCCAGGTATGATCAAGGTTAAACCAATGGCCAGCCTCGTGTGTAAGTGTGCGACTGGCAAAATTGCTGCTGCTTGAGGTTCCAATACTTCCGAATTGAGTGTGCGTAACAATAACACCATCAACCGGGTCGCCGATAAAATTCGAAGGTTGGTAAGCATAACCTCCTACCTGCGTTCCTCCATCGGTAATTACATTGTCTACAATCCATACGTTAAAGTATCGATTGCGTGGCCAGGAAATGAGTTCCTTCACATTATCATTCCCATTGAACGTAAGGTTCGAAACAGTTCGTGTAATACCATCTGTACAATTGCCATCGGGATCTTTGCGGGCAAGACGAAACTCAAATTCAGTATTTCCGACAATTCCTGCAAATGCAGGTACGATTTCGGATTGATCTTCATTCAGTAGTTTAAAATCTTCGTTTAATATGCGCACAGCATCCTCCACCTGCTCCCGACTAATATTTTCGGAGCCGTAGGTGTGAATAATATGAAAAACAATGGGAATTATTTTAAGCGCACGTGAGCCATTATCATTGAAATTTTGCGCTTCGCGGTTGAAGGCTTCCTTTTCCTCTTTCATGCCCGGAAACTTTTTCTGCATTTCCGCTTGCATAATGTGTGTACCGCATCGTTCTACCTGTTGCGCCGAAAGATTTATTACAGCAGCGCAAAACCCTAGAATGCTTAAAAACTGAAACCGCATAGTTCTTGTTTGATGGTTATTTTGAAAAATGAATGCGCAAGTTAACAATTTGAATTGGCATTTGGTTCCAAATATTCAAAATTGCTTGTCAATCATGTTAACCTTCTGTTGTTCATTTATTCGTTACATAATGGGGTTGAAACAGGAAGGTATTCTGTAGGTTTGCCATACCAATTATTAAAACGATGAATCGATTTTTCAAAGTATGCCTTTATCTGCTGGTTTTTTCGCTTACTGCTCTGGTCTCATGCGTCCCGGGTCGCCAGTACGAAGAAGTAAAAGCAGCAAACGACAAATGTTCGGCCGAATTATCAGAGCTAAAAGCGCGTTATGAAACATTTACAGCGAAAGAGAAGGAGTTGAATACGCGACTTACTGAGTTGAGCCGACAGGTGCAGATGCTTCAAAACGATACCCTAAGTTTGGGTACATCGTTCAGACGCTTAACAACTGCCTACGAAAAGTTAACGGCAACCTACGACCAGCTTCTCGAAAATAACAATAAGCTGATGAAGGGGAAAGAGGAGGATACGAAAAAGCTAATGGGGCAATATCAGTTAACGCAGGAAGAACTTCAGCGGAAAGAGGATAAATTGCGTCTAACTGAAGCCGATCTCGAAAAGCGAAAGGCCGAAATTGATTTGCTGGCGAGTGAAATGAAGGCAGCAGAGGAGGCCTTGAAACTAAAGGAACAGCGCGTAAACGAGTTGGAGTATATTCTTGCTTCTAAAGATTCTGCAATGCATGCTTTGCGAAGCAAAGTTTCGGAGGCGCTTCTCGGATTTCAAGGCAACGGACTTACGGTTAGCACGAAGAACGGCAATGTGTATGTTTCGCTCGAGGAGCGCCTGCTTTTCGAATCGGGCAGTACCGTTGTAGATGCGAAAGGCGTTGATGCGCTTAAAAATTTAGCGAAAGTGTTGGAGAAAGAAAGTGATATTTCGGTTACAATTGAAGGGCATACCGACAATGTTCCCATCAAGAGCGCCAGTATAAAAGATAACTGGGATTTAAGTGTCTTGCGTGCAACCTCCATTCTGCGCATCATCACGGCAAATTCGAAAGTAGATCCAAAACGACTTACTGCATCCGGTCGTGGAGAATTTATGCCCATCGACAAAGCCAATACGCCCGACGCCCGAAAGAAAAATCGCCGAACGGAGATTATTTTAACGCCAAACCTCGACGAGCTGATGCGTTGGATGAATGCACCGGAGGGGAAATAGAAATGTTTTTGCAATGCTTCGCGTATTGCTTTTACCAGGCCTCCGATTACGAAAAGGGAAACTGGATTTTAGAAATCCAGGGCTCTGAAAACGGAATAGAAACGGTAAAAAAATTCAATCTGAACGACATCAATTTACAAGGGTTCAGAAAAAATATGGAACGGTATTTTGAAACGAAAAACTACAAGAGGTTTATTCGTAAATCCGATATAGCGTAATTGCTGTCCTGGCTTGGTTATAATTCAGCTAGATTAACAACAATCATTAATTTATAGTGCAGTTAATCAGCGCTATGCATTTCTGCAAGCTTGCCGAAATTTCAACTGGATTTTGTTCGGGAGGTACTTTTGTATCGAACTTTAAAATCTACGTTATGAAAACAACAACACATTACATCCTTATTATGGATGAAAGCAGCAGCATGTCAAATGTTAAGCAAGAAACGCTCACTTCACTAAATGAGCAGATTGAAAATTGCAGAAAAATTGCCCGTGAAATGGGCGAAGAAGCAATTAGCTTGTCCCTGTCATTTTTTAATACACACGTGAGGAAGGTATTTGTTCGACAAAATCCCGCGCGTGTCGGATTGTTGACTTCGGTCGACTACAAACCCGGTGGATATACTGCTTTACTCGACGCCGTAGGAATGAGTATTCAAGAAACAGAGGCAAAAGTACTTCCCAACGATGATGTTGTAATGCTTGTTTTAACGGATGGGCAGGAAAATGCATCCCAGTTTTTCACCTTTCGACAAATTGCTCAACAGATCGAGCGGCTTAAAGCAACAGGCAAGTGGACTTTTAGTTTTATGGGTGCCGATATCGATGCATGGGATCTTGCAAGCCGTCTAAGCATCAGCAATGATGAAGTTATTAGTTTAAAAAAAGAAAACATTGGCGAAGAAATGAAAAATGTACAATCCTACATGTCTTCATATATGGCTGAGAAGTTCAAAGGAGAATTGAAAACTGGACTTTTCAATAAAAAATGAGCAACTTGTTGCAGTAATATCAATGCTAAAATTTAAACAATGAATGTTCATCTCATCAGAACCGGAACTGTAGACGACGATTTGTACACAGGCGTTTATGAATTCCTGAAACATAAGACGGGGCCATACAATTTTTATATAGCCGATATGCCGCTCGAAATTTCCGTTTCTGATGAGATTAAAATTCTCGAAGGAAATAGCGATGAATATCACAGAATGAAAATGCCGGTTGAACTTTCTATGTCGAACTATTCAAGTTATCGAAGCAAGCCCATCAAAGTATTTCAGTATTCTTGGGCCGACTTGTTGCTTCCATGCAAGAATTACCGACTTCAAAATCGGCTTGAGAAATCGGATGTTGTAATTAACCTAACATCGCATGGCAATCACCACAATTGGTTTACCGGTTTTGAGCAGTCGGGCGAATTAAACTTTTTTGTGTGTACCGAAATGTGGAATTATTACACAGATGGCGACTGTCGTTATCCTATTGCGTATCTCATCAGTACCATTTTATTTAAAAAGCACATGTTTATATCGTCTCTCGATGCGGTAAAAGCAATGCATAAGGTTAGTCGTGGATGCATCATGGATTTCTGTCAACAAAAACAAGAAATAGCACTTAAAATGCGTACTGCCGATGTTTGCACTTCCTGTCAGGATAAAATCAAGAAAAATGCGGTTCCTCTCCCAATCCTTCGCTATACCTTTGAAGTACTTGAGGATATTCGCAAACAGCTACTGGTTAAGGAACGGTATGGAATGCTAACACCCAAGGGAACATTGCTGATTAAAGGTTATCAGAAGCACATCATTATCCCCGAAATGGGAATGCTAAAAATAAACCTTACGCCTTTGGAACGAGCTGTATACCTTTTGTTTTTAAACCACGCAGAAGG
>CANMGM010000108.1 GCA_947497195.1 Bacteroidota bacterium | reverse complement strand
GTTATTTTACACGAACTGGGGCACTTTATTCCGGCTCGCTTGTTTGGAACCCGTGTAGAGAAATTCTATTTGTTTTTCGATCCCTGGTTTTCATTGTTCAAGATAAAAAAAGGCGATACCGAATACGGCATTGGTTGGTTGCCTTTGGGAGGCTATGTGAAGATATCGGGCATGATCGACGAATCGATGGACAAGGAGCAAATGGCTCAGCCTGCCCAACCCTGGGAATTTCGCGCGAAACCAGCTTGGCAGCGTTTAATCATCATGATTGGAGGCGTTACGGTGAACCTAATTCTGGGCATGTTTCTCTATGCCATGGTTTTGTTTGTTTGGGGGAAGGAAGTTCTGCCGATTAAAAATGCTACGAACGGTATCATGGTGGGCGATAGCTTGGGGTATTCGGCTGGTTTTCGATCGGGCGATGTGCTGGTGGAAGTGAACGGAACCAAACCGAAGCATTTTCAGGAGGCAAACCTCGCCTTGCTGCTCGATAATCCTACCGAAGTGGTTGTGAACCGCGGCGGAAAGGAAGTGCACATTCCAATCGCAAAGGATTTCGCCGAGCAGGTCATTGCGCAGCGCGAACCAAAACTATTCGTTCCGGCATTTCCTACCATCGTTCAGGAGTTGGATGCATCGTCCGAAAATTATAAAGCCGGATTGCGTACCGATGATAAAATCATTGCTGTTGACTCAGTAAGCACACCTTGGTTTGCCGATTTGCAGCGCGAATTGCAGGCTCGCAAAGGCCGAAAAGCCAATGTAACTGTGTTACGTGGCGCCGATAGTTTGGCACTTACCTTAAGCATTTCGGAGGAAGGGCGTATCGGATTTTTCCCATACGGTCCCGATAAATTCATACAGACCGAAACGCAGCAGTTCGGCTTTTTTGCATCCTTTCCGGCAGGAATAAACGAAGGCTGGCAAACACTTACGAATTATGTGAAGCAGTTCAAACTTGTTTTCACGAAGGCCGGAGCGAAACAAGTTGGAGGCTTTGCGTCCATAGCCAAGCAATTCGACAGCAATTGGGACTGGCGACAGTTTTGGGGCTTCACGGCATTTCTGTCGATAGTTCTTGCATTCATGAATATCCTTCCAATTCCGGCGCTCGATGGTGGACATGTGGTGTTTTTAATCTGGGAGATGATTACCGGCCGTAAGCCGTCCGAAAAAGTGCTCGAAAAAGCGCAATTGATTGGGATGATCTTGTTGCTTTCGTTGCTGGTTTATGCGAATGGCAATGATATTTATAAGTGGTTGGTGGGGAGATAGGAAATCTGCAATAATATTTTAAAGCACAGTAAAGCCAAACAACTCCATTTCGAAGCAGGCGCGCAACCCAATAACTTCTTTATTCGATTTTCAGAACAACAGCTGCCCGCTAATCCATTGCCCTTCAAAGCCGGTAATGGTCTTCAGAGCATGAATGAACGGGCGGCTGCGCTCAACGGAATATTCGAGATCCGGTTCGAAGATGGCAGACTCATTACCGAATTGATTGTTCCCTTTGCTGAGCAATGAAACTAAGCTCCAATAATCTTTAGATACCGCTCAAGCGCTTCGATTTCCTGATCAAGTACCAGATTGATAAATTCGGATTTGCTTTCTTCGGCCTGTGCAGTTTCCAATGCCTTGTAATATGCCTTTCGGCTTTGCAAATCGCCTTTGATATTGGCTATTACAAAGCCATTTCGCAGTAAAATAAGGTTCATTAGCAGGCGCGACGTGCGACCATTGCCATCAATGAAAGGATGAATGGTTACCAAACGCTCATGAGCTTCTGCAGCCAGAATTACCGGATGCAGCTCGTGCTCTGCATTTTTATACCAGGCGAAAAACGCCTCCATTTGAACAGCCACCAAATAAGGCGCAGGTGGCACATGCTTGCTGCCTGTAATCATAACCTGCACACGCCGATAACGACCTGCGTTTTCAGAATCGATACTTCGCAATACAAGATTATGCAAGGCTAGTATATCGCGCTCCCTGATGGGATTGCGTTTTTCTGCGAGCTCTTTGATAAAGGCAATGGCCTCCTGGTGGTTAATGGCCTCCAGATGCTCGCGCATGCTCCTGCCCGAAACGGTTAGGCCCTGGTTCACAACCAAATCTGTTTCCTGCAGTGTAAGGGTATTGCCTTCAATGCGGTTACTTTCGTAAGTGTATTCAAGTTCAAGTGCCTCCGCAATGCGATAGTGTTCATTGGTTCTGAGCACGCTCAATCTGTTTCTGAGCGCATCAAGCGTTTCGATTTTGTGGGCAAACGGCCCATATGTTATGGTGGGTTCTTGAACCCGAAAATGGGGCTCGCCTTCAAGCAATGGCCAGATGCCCGGAACCAGATGACGGTCGTTGCCAATTACCTTTTTAATTTGCTCCTTCATCCAGGCTGTAAGTAATTCTTGCTCAGGGATGTCAAGTACCTGTGCTAGTTTTATAGCCTGTATCCTCGTAGGCAAACGTTGGCCAGACTCAAATTTACTTACCAATGCCTGATCGATGTCTGCTTTTGCTGCCAACTCTTTAACAAGGATCCCTTTCGTGTTTCGAGCTAGTTTAAGAAGTGCTTTCATGACTTATTTATTCTTGACAAATTTAGTCATTTTATCTTTTCTAGTTAGCCCATTCAAATTTTATTCATAAATCATCCAAACAAGGCTTAGAGCAGCAACACGCTTAGTTGATTGATTCAACGTAATGGCATCCGTTCAATTAACAACCTAATAAAGAAATTAACTTTTCTCCTTAAAAAAATGTTTCTGATACAGGATAAAGACGCCAACGCCAGTTGATATAGCCGCATCGGCCAAATTAAACACCGGACTAAAAAAGATAAAATGTTCTCCGCCCCATATGGGAAGCCATTCCGGAAAATCAGATTCGATGAGCGGGAAATAAAACATGTCGACCACCAAACCATGAAGGAATGTGCCATATCCGCCACCTTCTGGAAAAAGTGTGGCAACCTGAACCATCGAATCGCTGAAGACTAGTCCGTAAACCATGCAATCGATGATATTGCCAATTGCACCAGCCAGGATGAGTGCAAAGGCCGTTTCAAGCCCCGGATGCAATGCCTTTTTACGCAGTTCGCGGAAGAAATAATAGGTCATTACACCAACTACAATGATTCTGAACGAACTGAGCAACAATTTACCGTATTCACCTCCCAGCTCTATGCCGAATGCCATGCCGTTATTTTCTACAAAGGCAATATAGAACCAATCGCCGGCCATGCGAATGGAATCTCCAAGTACCATGTGGGTTTTTACCCAAATTTTAAGCGCCTGGTCGGCCAGCAGAACAAGTACAATAATCAGGAGCGATTTCTTCAAGCCCTGTAATACTTATTGTTGATTCTTGGCTTCGATGCTCAACGTGGCGTGCGGCACAATGCGAAGGCGCTCTTTTGGAATGAGCTTACCCGTTACACGGCAAATGCCATAGGTGTTGTTTTGGATGCGCACGAGGGCAGCCTCAAGGCTTTCGATGAATTTCTTTTGGCGTGCTGCCAATTGACCTGTTTCTTCTTTCGACAACACATCCGAACCTTCTTCTAGCAATTTGAATGTAGGTGAAGTATCGTCGGTGCCGTGATCGTCTTTGTTCGAGAAAGCTGCCTTTAGCAAATCGTAGTCGCGACGAGCCTCTTCAAGTTTCGTATCGATGATTTCTTTAAATTCTTGCAGCTCTTCTGCCGAGTATCGGTTTTTTTCGTGTTGACTCATAATCTGTTCGATTTAGTTAGGGCAATTTCGGTGTGAATCTCTTCGGTAATTTCCACAGATTGCGCACCCGAAAGCGCCTGATTGTTTGTGATTTCTATACTATTAGCTAGCGTTTCGGCGCAAATATACTCCTTATTGCTTTCGATTGCTTCATTTAAGGCAGGATGATTTTGAACACGCAAATCAATCCTGTCAGTAACTTCCAAACCGCTCGATTTACGAAGGTTTTGGATTTTGTTAACCAGCTCCCGCGCCAATCCTTCGCGCAACAGTTCGGGCGAAATCTGAATATCGAGAGCAACCGTATATGCACCCTCTGTGGCTAGCAACCAGCCCGGAATATCGTCGGTTAAAATCTCCACATCGCTGCGCATAACCTGCACAGCTTCTCCCCCAACATACAGCGTGTATTGACCATCCTGTTGGAAACGATTGATTTCGGGAGTTTCCAGTCCCTGCAACAATACAGCAGCCTCCTTCATGTTCTTCCCGAACTTCGGGCCAAGCGCTTTAAAATCGGGACGAATTTTTTTCACAATCATGGTCGCATCATCCCCTACATACTCCAATTCCTTCACATTGGTTTCGCTTAGCACCAGACTTTTAACGAACTCAATCTGCTCTCTGATGCGCGGCTCAAGCACAGGAACCATTATTTTCTGAAGCGGTTGCCGAACACGAATGTTGCTCTTCTTACGCAACGAAAGTACCATCGAGGTTAGCAATTGTGCAATCTCCATGCGCTCTTCGGCAGCAAGGTCAATTAGATCTTTTGCAACTTCGGGCCATTTGCTTAGGTGCACCGATTCGGCATCCATGCCCAAGCCTGCTGAACCTGTTGTGGCTCCACGCAAATTGCGGTATAACCAGTCGGCAAAGAAGGGTGCCACCGGACTCATCAATTTTGCCGTTACGGCCAGGCATTCGAACAAGGTATCGTACGCCGCTTGTTTGTCGGATGAACTTTCGCTTTTCCAGAAACGACGCCGCCCCAATCGCACATACCAGTTGCTCAGCTG
Source organism: Bacteroidota bacterium (assembly GCA_947497195.1). Classification (GTDB taxonomy): domain Bacteria; phylum Bacteroidota; class Bacteroidia; order M30B66; family M30B66; genus CAMCXT01. The sequence goes on along the minus strand of CANMGM010000108.1, from coordinate 2,891 downwards.
CTCGCTCACAAAATCCTCGATGGCACGTACGGCCGGAGTTGGATCGTAATCGTCGTATTGCTTTGTGCAAAGTTCAATCAATGAGTTGAGGCGTGACAGAATCCAGCGATCGAGTGCACTACGCTCTGCCACCGGAATGGCTTGCGATGCCGATGGTTTGTAGCCATCGATATTGGCGTACATCGCAAAGAAATTGTACGTATTGTAAAGCGTTCCAAAAAACTTACGCTGCACCTCGGCAATGCCTTCCTCGTTGAACTTGAGGTTATCCCAAGGCTGCGCGTTTCCGATCATGTACCAACGTGTGGCATCGGCGCCATAACGCGGCAGGGTATCGAACGGATCAACGGCATTGCCCAAGCGTTTCGACATCTTATTGCCGTTCTTATCGAGCACTAGTCCGTTTGAAACCACATTCTTAAATGCAATGCGGTCGAAACACAATACCGAAATGGCATGCAGGGTAAAGAACCACCCGCGAGTTTGGTCGACGCCTTCGGCAATGAAATCGGCTGGGAACAAACTATTGCCCTCCGCAGCCGCAGGTTTGCCATCGCCGTCAATATTGTCAAAAGGATACAATGCTCTGTTTTCGAACGGAAAGTGATGCTGTGCAAAAGGCATCGCGCCCGAATCGAACCATACATCAATCAAATCGCTTTCGCGGCGCATCGGTTTGCCATTCGATGAAATAAGCACAATCTCATCGATGTATGGACGGTGCAAATCGAAACTGCAATAGTTTTCTTCCGACATATCGCCGGGAACAAAGGCCTCTAGCGGATTTTTCTGCATCACCCCGGCTTTTACCGCTTCGGCACACGCTGATGCAAGCTCTTCAACGGAACCGATGCAACGCACTTCCGAACGATCGTCGGTGCTCCAAATTGGTAAGGGAATGCCCCAATACCGCGAGCGGCTGAGGTTCCAATCCTGTAGGTTTTCTAACCAATTACCAAAACGGCCAGTGCCTGTACTTTCGGGGCGCCAGCCAATTTCGCGGTTGAGCTCGATGAGCCGATCTTTGGCGGCCGTGGTGCGCACAAACCAGCTGTCGAGCGGATAATACAACACCGGCTTATCGGTTCGCCAGCAATGCGGGTAGGTATGTTCGTATTTCTCTATTTTGAAGGCCTTGCCCTCAAGTTTTAATTTCAGGCCGATGCGCTCATCGACGCTCAAGTATTTATCGAGCGATGGAATAATGTGGTGAAGCCTTTCTTTTTGCAATACAAGTTGCTGTTGCTTCTCGTCTTCGCTCAGGTATTGCTCCTTTACAAATTCGCGATCGAATCCAAACACAGTATCATGCACTTCGTGCACAAAACGACCAGTAGCATCAACCAGCGTGAGCGAGCCGATTCCGTTTTGTTTGGCCACCCTAAAGTCGTCGGCACCAAAACTCGGCGCGGTATGGACGATTCCGGTTCCGTCTTCGGTGGTCACAAAATCGCCGGTAATTACCTTGAATGCGTCGCCATCGGTGGGCTGGACAAAAGGCAGCAATTGCTCATAACGTAAGCCTGCCAGGTCGCTTCCGCTGTATTCACCAAGTAGTATAAACGGAATGGCTTTATCGCCCGCAGTGTATGAATCGATGTTTAGTTCGGCATTTTTCTCCGGGAAATATTTGCCCATGAGTTCCTTCGCCAGAATTACGCAGCATGGCTGGTGGCTATATTGGTTGAAGGTTTTAACCAATACGTAGCGAATGTTTGCACCTACTGTGAGGGCCGTATTGGATGGCAGGGTCCATGGCGTTGTTGTCCATGCCAGAAACGAAATGTCTTCGTTAATCTGAGGGCCGAACGTTGCATGCGCCTTTTCGTCTTTTTTCAGCGCAAATTGGGCAACGATGGTAATGTCTTTCACATCCTTATAGGTGCCCGGCATGTTCAATTCGTGCGAACTGAGTCCGGTTCCGGCTGCAGGCGAATAGGGTTGGATGGTATAGCCTTTATAGAGCAATCCTTTATCGTACAAACGGCGCAACAGCCACCATACACTTTCGATGTACTTGTTATCGTAGGTAACGTATGGATTATCCATATCGACCCAATAGCCCATCTGGCGGGTAAGGTCGTTCCAGATGCCGGTAAATTTCATTACATCTTCGCGGCAGGCACGGTTGTATGCTTCGATGCTGATGCTTTTGCCGATGTCTTCTTTGGTGATGCCAAGGCTTTTTTCCACGCCCAGCTCAACGGGCAAACCATGTGTATCCCATCCGGCTTTGCGCTTAACTTGGTAGCCACGTAACGTTTTATAGCGGCAAAAAAGGTCTTTGATAGTACGCGCCATCACGTGGTGTATACCGGGCAACCCATTTGCCGATGGTGGTCCTTCGTAGAAATTAAACGAAGGCGCTCCGGCGCGTTCTTCGACCGATTTTTCGAAGATGCGGTTTTCTTCCCACCAATTCAGCATTTCGTCTGAAATTGCAGGCAGATTCAGGTGTTTGTATTCGGGATAAAGCATGCGCTAAAAAAGTGCGCAAAGATACACATGTGAGGGGTTTAACCGTCTGCGTTTACAACAAAAAATTAGAACAAAAATGATTGTTTAATAGGAGAATAAAACCGTTCCGATGCTTCATCAAAGGGCATCGAACGATATTTTTATACTTTTGAAGCGTGAGGAACCTGTTTTTGTACATTTTTTTAATTCCCTATTGGATTTGGCTAATCATCGTCTTCCTAGCCTTTCTATTAAGTTCTACCTCATTAAGTCTGTTGCTGAGGGTTATTCTCGGCAAAAAAGCGCATAATCCAACCATGGCGATTTACAAATTTTGGTCGGCTTTCTTTTTTACAGCAGCGGGCATTCGAATTCACATAAAAAATCGTGCGAAGCTTTATAAAAACTTGCCTTGTATCGTTGTTTGTAACCAT
>CANMGM010000107.1 GCA_947497195.1 Bacteroidota bacterium | reverse complement strand
GACAGTTTGTTGCGTATGTCGAATCTTACAAAAGAGCAGCTCGACAAGAAGCTTGAAGAAATAATTGCCCGTGAAGAGGAGGAACTGAAAAAGAAAAAGGCTGCCGAAGAAGCAGAAATGGCTAAGCAGGATGCATTGGCTTTTTCGGGCGGAAGCAATACCATGAGCACAACCAATCAGGGCTCATCGGGTAACGGACAGTGGTATTTTTACAATCCCAGCGCAAAAGGATTTGGTTTTTCTGAGTTCCGTAAAATCTGGGGCGACCGTAAACTCGAAGACAACTGGCGTAGAAGTAACAAACAGAGTGTTGCCCCGGTGAACACGAATGAGGTAGAGGACGATACAACCTCGGCCACGGCCAGTGCAAAAGATAAAGCTAAGCCAATGTCCCGGCAGGATTCAATCGATGCTGCCAAGAAACGGTTGATGGCCGATTTGCCTGCCGATGAAAAGACAAAATTGGCCTATGCCGACTCTGTTCGTGATGCTTTTTATGCGCTTGGGATGATTTACAGAGAACGTTTAAACGACCTGAAGAAATCGGTCGAGACCTTTGAAGAGTTTCTGAAAAAATATCCGAAAGACCCATCCGAATCGGCTATTTACTATCAATTGTACAGAATTTTTCTGAAGGTGCCCGATCCGGCAAAGGCAGAGAAGTTTAAAAACTTGTTGGTTACAAAATTCCCCGAATCAGAATACACCAAGATTATTCTCGATCCTAATTTCTTTGCTGCAAGCAATCTCAGTAAAAAAGAAACAGAACAATTTTATGAAGAGACGTACCGGCAATACCATGCGCGTCAATATCAACAGGTTGTTGATCGTTGTCGAACAGCCGAAATACGTTTTGTCGGCAATCCGCTATTGCCTAAGTTTTCTTTATTAAAGGCCTTGGCAACCGGTCAGCTTAAAGACATATCGGCATTCAGAACCGCATTGCAGGAAGTTGTAAAAGGATATCCGGGCGATACTGTCGAAATACGCGCCAAACAGATGCTTGAAACACTCGATCGTGCCCAGGGAATCGGAGTTCGTGACAGCGTGAAGAGGCCTACCTTCGTTTATAAGCCCGATACAACGCATTTCCTTGTGATTGCGATAGAGGATCGCGCATTGAATCTGAATGATTTAAAAATTAAACTAAGCAATTTCAACGAGGCCAATTTTTCGACCAAAGGCTTGCAGCAAACCAATCAGGTAGTGGGTACAAATTTCCAGATCCTGACAGTCAGGCCGTTTCAAAACAAGAGGGAGGCCCTCGATTATCTAGCTATGCTTGATAATGATGACGAGGTTTTTCAGGAACTGAATATGGATATAACGGACGTGTTTTTAATAAGCCCCTCAAATTTACAATTGCTTATAAAAGAATCGAATGTTAAGGAATATGTGCAGTTTTACCGAAGTGTTTATGAATAATTTTTTAACGAAAGATTAACCTTGTTTTGCATTTTTTATATTTGCACGTAGAACACACCCAACAAACCACTTACTATGTTTAACGCGAAAGAATCAAAAGCAGCATCATCTGAAAGTACAGGAACAAATCAAATCATGACAGGGACCACTATTACCGGTGATGTTGTATGTGATGGAAACATTCGAATTGATGGTATTTTAAATGGCAATCTTGTTGCAAAAGGCAAAGTGGTAATCGGGCCAAATGGTGTAATTGAGGGTGAGTTGAATTGTCAGAATGCAGATATTTCGGGAACGGTTAAAGCTAAAGTCACGGTTGCAGAATTGCTCTCGCTTAAGGCAACGTCGAAGTTGAATGGAGATATTTCGACCAACAAGCTTTCTATAGAGCCGGGTGCCAATTTTTCTGGAGCTTGCAGCATGGGTGGCATCGTTAAAGACTTTGCTAAACATGGAGCCGGAGCAGAAAAACGTGCCGCACAGGAAAAAATGGCTTAACGACTATGCCCGTTCGCAGGCATTGGAATTCAATTAGTTGGCATACTATTCTTAGTTGTTGCTGTGGGAATTGAAGCCTATATCCATATTAGGCTCTAAAAAATCCTTGTTTTATGATTCCTGCATGTTTGGTTGGGGCATCCGACCATATGATTTTAGTCGTTGCAGAGCAAATTATGATTGGAGGCGAACTGAAGAATTAAAAGATCTTTTTTATTTACTTTTACACCCATTCAGAGCTATACGTGCCAGTAAAGAAAAATACATCAGCCGGCAGCGGTAACAATCAAAAAAGATTCACCCGCTGGATTTGGTTCTTAATCGGAGGACCGGTTGTGTTTTTGTTTCTCATTCTATCGCTTACAGCGATTGGTTTATTCGGGCCTCTCCCAACAATCGAAGATCTGGCAAACCCTAGGTCTAACCTTGCAACAGAAATCATCTCCTCCGACAACAAAATTCTGGGAACGTTTCATGTTGAAAACCGGAGTAATCTAAAGTTTAAGAATCTTTCAACCAATCTGGTGGAAGCACTCGTGTCGACCGAAGATGCCCGTTTTTACGAACATTCCGGCATCGATGTCAAGGCGCTATTCCGAGTACTTATACGTACAATTCTTGGAGGTGATTCAGACTCAGGTGGCGGCTCTACCATCACCCAGCAATTGGCGAAAAACATGTTTCCGCGAGAGGATCTGAATAAGTTTCAGGTGGTTTTCCGAAAGTTAAAAGAGTGGATTATTGCCGTTAAGCTGGAGCGGAATTTTACAAAGGATGAAATTATTGCACTTTATTTAAATACGGTTGATTTTGGAAATCAAGCCTTTGGAGTCAAAAGTGCTGCACGCATTTATTTTGGTACAACCCCCGATTCGCTCAAAACCGAACAATCGGCCATGTTGGTAGGTTTGCTCAAAGGGCCATCCTTTTACAATCCGCGCAGAAACTACGACCGTGCCGTTACCAGAAGAAACGTGGTACTAGCTCAGATGCTTAAGTACAATAAACTGGATCAAAGCGAGTTCGATAAACTGAAGGAATTGCCGGTTGACTTATCGAAGTTTCAGGCCGAAAGCCACAATGCCGGTACTGCAACTTATTTTCGCGAGTTTTTGCGCGAGCAACTTTCGGAATGGTGCAAGAAGAATACAAAGGCCGACGGCACGCCTTACAACCTGTATAAAGATGGTTTAAAAGTTTATACGACCATTAATTCGCGTATGCAGACGCACGCTGAGTCGGCAGTGAAAGAGCATCTGCGTGAACTGCAAAAAACATTTTTCCAGCATTGGAAAGGGAATAAAAGCGCGCCGTTTGCAAATATTCCCGAAAGTAAAATCAAGCAAATAATGCGTCAGGCCATGCAGCGTTCAGACCGCTACAAACGCATGAAGGCAGATGGCGCTTCTGAAGCGGAAATTGAGCAGGCGTTTAAGACCAAAATAAAAATGAAAATCTTCACATGGTACGGCGATAGCACAGTTACCATGTCGCCGATGGATTCTATCCGTTACCATAAATTTTTCCTTCAAACCGGACTCATGGCTGTAGAGCCGCAAACCGGATACATTCGGGCCTGGGTTGGGGGCATTAACCAAAGATATTTTCAGTACGATCATGTGTTTAGCGGAAAGCGTCAGGTAGGTTCAACGTTCAAGCCTTTTGTTTACGCCATTGCCATGCGCGAGGGCTGGTCGCCCTGTACCCAGGTGCCCAATATTGATGTCTGTATTCCAACCGCTAGTGGGCCATGGTGTCCATCCAATTCGAGCAAAGAATTTGAGGGCGCAATGGTTCCTTTAAAATCTGCCCTCGCGTATTCCATAAATAAGGTATCAGCTTATCTGATTAAGCAGTTTGGGGTTGAGCCCGTAATTAATATGGTTCGTCACATGGGAATAAAATCGCACCTCGATGCGGTACCATCACTTTGTCTGGGAACTTCCGATTTATCTGTTTACGAAATGACCGGAGCGATAAGCACATTCGCCAACAAGGGGAATTACATTGAACCAACCTATATCACCAAAATTGTTGATAAAGATGGTAAAGTGTATCCGTTTACGCCACAAAGAGAGCAAGCCATGGACGAGCAAACGGCTTACCTTGTGATTGAATTAATGAAAGGGGTTGTTGAGGGTGGTACGGCCACTCGTTTGCGCGGGCGCTATGGCCTGAGTATGCCTATAGCAGGAAAAACCGGAACTACGCAGAACAATTCAGATGGATGGTTTATGGGAATGACGCCGGAACTGGTAACCGGTGTATGGGTTGGTTGCGAAGACCGCGCCGCACATTTCCGTTCTACCGCTTTGGGGCAAGGCGCAAATACGGCGCTTCCAATTTGGGGTTTGTTTATGAAAAAACTGTATGCCGACCGGAAAATCAAAATTTCAAAGGGAGATTTTTCACGGCCCGCAACCTTGTCTATTGAAACAGATTGTTCAAAATATACACAAACCAATAGCAATCCGGGACAGGACGAAAATTATAATGACTTATGAATAAAGTAGTTGATAATGCAGATGTTGCTGTTTCTGATATTCAGGATAATGCGACGCTTGGTCTTGGAGGATTTGGCTTGTGCGGTATTCCGGAGAATTCAATATCGGCGTTAATTCGAAAAGGCACAAAGGGATTAACCTGTATTTCAAACAATGCGGGCGTAGATGATTTTGGGATTGGCCTGATGCTGAAAACGCGGCAGGTAAAAAAAATGATCTCATCCTATGTTGGCGAGAATGAAGAGTTTGAACGACAATTGCTGAACGGCGAGTTGCTGGTTGATTTAATCCCGCAGGGAACGCTGGCAACTCGATTACTTGCAGCAGGCTATGGAATGCCGGCCATTTATACTCCAGCCGGGGTTGGTACCGAAGTGGCATTGAACAAGGAGGTACGCAACTTTAACGGGAAAGATTACCTGCTGGAGCATGCTTTCGAAATCGATTTTTCAATTATTAAAGCCTGGCGTGGCGATACGCATGGAAATCTGGTATTCAGAAAAACATCGCGCAATTTTAATCCGCTTATTGGGATGGCGGGTAAAATAACGATTGCCGAGGTCGAGGAATTAGTTCCTGCGGGCGATCTGGATCCCGATCATGTGCACCTTCCCGGCATATATGTTCACCGAATATTCAAAGGACACGATTACGAAAAACGAATCGAACAACGCACTGTTCGTCAGGCTTAATTTTAGAATTTAAACCATGCTCGATAAAAACGGAATTGCGCGGCGCATTGCGCACGAAATTAAAAACGGAATGTATGTTAATCTGGGCATTGGCATTCCAACACTCGTGGCGAATTTTATTCCCAAAGGAATTGATGTGGTTTTGCAATCAGAAAATGGCTTGCTTGGCATCGGTCCGTTTCCCATTGCAGGAGAAGAGGATGCAGATTTAATCAATGCCGGAAAGCAAACGATAACAACAGTTCCCGGTTCCTCATTCTTTGATTCGGCCTTGTCGTTCGGAATGATACGTGCCGGAAAGGTCGACTTAACTATATTGGGTGCTATGGAAGTTTCGGAAAATGGCGATATCGCCAATTGGAAAATTCCGGGTAAAATGGTTAAAGGGATGGGAGGGGCCATGGATTTGGTGGCTTCGGCCCGAAATATCATTGTTGCTATGCAGCATGTGAACAAAGCCGGCGAATCGAAATTATTATCCACATGCGATCTTCCAATAACCGGTCTGCGTTGCGTGAAAAAAATCGTAACCGAACTTGCCGTTATCGACGTGCTCCCGGAAGGCGGATTTTATCTGGTGGAGCGCGCTCCGGGTGTTTCGGTAGAACACATTCGGAACTCAACGGCCGGGAAGCTTGTTGTGCCCGACGTTGTACCCGAAATGAATCCGGATTAGAAATCGAATTTCTGAATTTGCAATCTGATTTTACCGTTGGCATTCAGCACTAACTGAAGGTCTGTTTCGCGCATGTAAATTCCCTGCAGTAAAAAACTGTCTATTGTTCCAGTAAGTCGATACGCAGAATTGCGGCCAAATGACTTTATTTTTAAATCTAATTCATTCTTTACCGAATTTAAATAATCACTCACCGGATAGCGGAGCTGCTTCTCGAGCGTATTTTGAAGGGTGGTATTCAGCAACCACGAAGCGCTTTTTAGCAGAAGACTTCGGCTTTCGATATCAAGATCGAGCTCTTTAAAATAGAGCACTCCTTTTGATGCATCATACGAAGGAATGCCGGAGAGAAAAATACTTCCTTTGGCACTTCCGCTGAAAACAACCTGAATCAAAAGGCGATTTGCAATTGGGGTTAACGCGATGTCCTCAATTTTAATCTGTTTATTACCCTGCGCGAATTCCTGTCCAACGAGAGCTTTTTTTGCCTGCAACGTCAATGCTTCGAAGCTGATTCTGCTTTGCACCTGAACACGAAAATCGTCGGGCAATTTCTGCACAAGTTGCAATGCGGGTAATGCACTTAATCTGCTGTTTAACGGCCTGCTTCCCGAAATTGTTCCTACATAGGCCGAGGCGCCAAGAATCATATTTATTGAGCCGGATTGTTCTGATAAACCGGTTGTAAACAGTTGTTGCGGTTCAATTTTTAACCACGTTTCCGTGTCAGCATCAATTAAGTTCGGCTCCTGGCAATTATTCCACAAACGGCTTATTTCCGAGCGGAGGTCGAACGAAGACGCAATTTCTTTTTCAACATCCCTTATGGTTTTTTCCAACTGAATTTCAAGGGGCTTTTGCAGAAGCCGCTCGATGGGAATATCTACAATTCCCAATGAGATTACCGGTTTTTTCTTCCAATCGAAGCCATCCGATTTTAGATTCAGGCGAAAGGAATAATCGTTTTTCAGCTCTGGTTTAGAACGCACATAAACATCAATATCGAAGGCGGTTTCCTTTTCCAAACCCGGGCAAATGCTGCACGCTTTCCATTGTGCCTTTGCCCAAATGTTTAAGGGTATCGTTATGCGAATTTCTTTTCCATCAAAAACAGATGTAACAGATGTCTTGCGCATTACAATAAGCTGATAATCATCAACCGTTGGCTGCGTGTATGAACGATCTTCGTATACAAGACCTCCCATTTTTTTGTTAATCAAATCGTTAATTGATGATAAGGGAATGCTTACCGGAAGCTGTACGAAGGAAAGCGTAGGCGAGTAGTCGAGCGTTTTTTCGTGTGCAACAGGTTTGGGCGCATCGATTGTTTTACAGGCCGTTAAAAAGACAACACAGAGGCTGAAAAATATAGTTTGACAATAATGCGGCATGTCTTAATTTTCGCGAAAATTAAATCATTTTGAACGGATTTGACTATTTGATTCTCGGAATAACGGCCATCGGATTTTGGCTTGGATTCAGACGTGGGCTGATTATGGAATTGGCCTTACTGGCGGGACTTATTCTTGCAGTTTTTGGAGCAAGCTATGTTGCAGGATTTATTGAGAGCTGGCTAGGCAAAAATACCGGTTTCGGCGCGGTCTGGTTGCCTCGATTGTCTTTCATTCTTGCACTTGCTGCAATTTATACCGGAGCTTGGTTTGTGGGAAAATTTCTGTCAACAGCAGTAAGTCTGATGCTCATGGGTTTGTTGAACCGAATCGCCGGAGGTGTTTTCGGCGTCCTTAAATATTTGGTTTTTATCTGCATTATTCTGGCCTTGCTTTCGGGCAGTAGAATAGGGCAAATGGAGTTGATACAGAATTCAAAAACTGCAGCGACACTAATAAATATTGG
>CANMGM010000106.1 GCA_947497195.1 Bacteroidota bacterium | reverse complement strand
CAAGAAGGCAAGCCCGTGTTTTTTGTGCACATTTTGATTTCCGACGAATTGCCGGACGATGAATTTGGGCGGCTGAGGCGTTCGATGATTTTGGAACTGATAAGGTGCAGGATAGAGAAGTAGAAAGTGGAAAGTAGAAAGTAGAAAGTGGGAAGTGGAAAGTGGAAAGTAGAAAGTAGAAAGTAGAAAGTGGAAGGTGGAAAGTGGAAAGTGGAAAGTAGAAAGTAGAAAGTGGAAAGTGGAGAATGGGGATTCACGCTCCGGACTTTAGTCCGGATATATTTAAAATTCCCGTAAAATAGCCCAGGATTTCAATCCTGGGATAAAATAAAATTCCAGAAATGCTATCGATATTCGATATGCGATGTTTCGATGTTCGACGCGCAAAAATGGATTCTGAGCGCTGGTGCTCTACCTGCACGTAAATCCGCCAGGGATTGCAGGGTAAAGCCCGCAAGACGTTGAGGCGAAGCCGAAACGGACGAGGACTTGTACCGGAAAGCCCGCTCGTGGCGGCCAAAATACTTGACCAATCTTAATTGAAAAATGAGCATTTTGTCGATTTCACTGGGGTCCGCCACTCCTCCACCCCGGAGTCAAGTTACGACAGAACCTAGCTATTAGTCGTTAATAAACGTTTAAAAACGGCTATACTTTCGAACACACCTGTTCATTTACCGGTTCAAAAAAGGCGCTTGGAATGTGAATAGCTTTTACGGAACTTTAAGCAGGGCGGGGACACGTGTTTCCCGTATTACTTTAGGCAGTTGCATTTACCGTTAATGACGAAAAACTTTTAAGCGTTAAATTTAGGCCTTGATAAGCATTCGAGAAAATTTTCCGAAATATTTGCTTACACTAGATTTCGACAACACAAGCATTTAGGAAATAAAAAAACAAACGTTGTGATTGGCTTTTGAATTGAACAACATCAGAATTGCTTTTTCGCAATCAGAGCCAACACCAGACAAAACGGATGAAAAACAGGGATATTCCGTGCAAATCGGTAATTGTTCATAAAGTTTTATTCCTACAATGGCGTCGCTATTTACCTTTACGCCATGATTCACTTTAATCGATTCGTTCTCCCAAATGGCCTGCGTGTGCTGGTGCACGAAGACGCCTCTACACCCATGGCCTGCATCAATATTTTGTACGACGTTGGCGCCCGCGACGAAGATCCCGAACGCACCGGATTTGCGCATCTCTTCGAACATCTCATGTTTGGAGGCTCGGTCAACATTCCCAATTACGATGCGCCTATCCAACAAGCCGGTGGCGAAAACAATGCGTTTACCAACAACGACATCACCAATTATTACCTCAGCCTTCCGGCGCAAAACCTCGAAATCGGCTTCTGGCTCGAGTCCGACCGCATGCTCAGTCTTGCGTTCTCCGAAAAATCGCTCGAGGTGCAACGCAATGTGGTCATCGAAGAATTTAAACAGCGCTACCTCAATCAGCCGTATGGCGACGAGTGGCTCTTGCTGCGACCTCTCGCGTATACTACGCATCCGTATCGTTGGGCCACCATCGGCAAGGAAATCAAACACATCGAAGAAGCCAAAATGGAGGACGTCAAAGATTTCTTCCGCCGCTTTTACTGTCCTGCAAATGCCATCATGGTTGTTGCCGGAAATGTGAACACCGAAAACGTGAAAGCCCTCGCCGAAAAGTGGTTTGCCCCAATTCCATCGGGTACAAAACCTACACGAAACATTCCGGCCGAACCCCACCAGACTGAATCCCGCTTTTTACGCGTAGAGCGCGACGTGCCGGCAAATGCCATCCACAAGGTATTTCATATGGTGGCGCGAAACGACGCACGCTACAATGCACAGGATTTGCTGTCGGATGTATTGGGACGCGGAACGTCTTCGCGTTTTTACCGCAACCTCATTCAAGGAAAAACACTGTTCAAAGACCTGAGTGCTTATGTGAGCGGAAATGCCGATCCGGGACTGTTTGTGATATCCGGAAAACTCAAGGAAGGTATTTCGTTCGAAGATGCTGATGCTGCTATATGTGCCGAAATTGATGCGGTAATTCAGGAGGGTGTTTCGGCCGATGAACTCGAAAAAGTAAAAAACAAGGCCGAATCGACTATGGTATTTGGCGAAATGGGCGCGCTTAATAAGGCGATGAATCTCGCGTTTGCCGAGCTCATGGGCGATGCAAACCTTGTTAACCTCGAGCAGGAACGCATCCGCGCAGTTACTGCCGAAGCCATCCAGCGCGAAGCAGCCGATGTGCTCAATCCCACCAATTGTTCAACGCTTTATTACGCAGCCAAGGCATGATGCAACCCGACAGAACCATACAGCCGGAATTATACCCGGTACAACATGTAGAACTCAATGTTCCCGAGCATTTTCGCCTCGATAACGGCATTCCCGTTTGGTACCTCAATCTGGGAAGCCAGGATGTGGTGCGCGCCGAATTTATCTTTCCCGCCGGAAACGCCTGCCACAACAATCAACTCATGCCCTCGCTCTGCAATACTATGCTGCAGGAAGGAACACGCAAGAAATCGGCAGCAGAAATTTCGGATGCCATCGACCGCTACGGCGCTTTCCTCGAACTCGATACCGAGAAGGATTACGCATTCGTTACGCTCTATACGCTCAAACGCTACTATGCCGAAACGCTGCAGGTCTTGATTGAACTCATCAGCGAAGCCAATTTCCCCGAACGCGAATGGAACATTCTGTTAAGCAACCGGCTCGATAGTTATCGCATCAACAGCCGCAAGGTTTCGTTCATTGCCTCGAAACGTTTTCAGGAACTACTTTTTGCCGGTTCGGCGTACGGAACAATGCTTTCTGAAGACTCCTACACAAGTGCGAAAAGAGAAGATGCGCTGAAATTTTACACGCAGTTTTATGCATGGCAACACGCCAAGGTCATGCTCAGTGGAAAGGTTGATGCAGAGGTGTTAGATGCTACGAAAAAACAACTCGATTCGGTAAGCATCACTGGGAAGGATGAGCTTCCAAATCAAATTTGGCCAGGCATCGAAAATCCGACAGATCGCCTCCATTTTGTAGAGCGACCCGATGCTATTCAATCGGCCTTGCGTATTGGCAGACGCATGTTTACACGCATGCATCCCGATTTTTTTGGAATGAAAATTCTTTCCACCGCACTGGGTGGCTATTTTGGTTCGCGCCTTATGACAAATATCCGCGAAGATAAAGGCTATACCTATGGCATTGGATCGGGCATGATGTCGTTTAAAAACGAAGGCTGGTTTTACATATCAACCGAAGTGGGCACCGATGTTACACCCGATGCTCTAAAGGAAATTTACTCCGAAATCGAACGGCTTCGCACAGATTTAATTTCAGATGAAGAACTCGAATTGGTGCGCAATTACATGCTTGGTTCGCTTTTGAAAAGTTTCGATGGACCTTTCGAGCAAATCGATCGCTACAAGGCTGTTTTGTTGTTTGATGTGGATGAGAATTACCATTTACGCTACACCGAAGCAATACAAAATCTGGATGCCACATCGCTGCGGTCGCTTGCCCAAACGTATCTGCAGGAAAAAGACTTGCTCGAGTTGGTTGTGGGAAAGAAATAGCTAAATTTGCGCGCAATTCGGGACTAACCCCGATTCCCGGTTGCGATGAACTCACCCCTCCAGATTTCCGAAGGCCTCACGTACGACGATGTTTTGCTCGTACCTGCATATTCAGAGGTTTTGCCCCGTGAAACCGATATTTCGTCCTGGTTTACTCAAAAAATAAAGCTAAACGTTCCAATCGTTTCGGCAGCTATGGATACTGTTACCGAATCGGCCATGGCCATTGCCATTGCGCAAGAAGGCGGAATCGGTGTGCTGCATAAAAACATGAGCATTGCGGCGCAAGCTGCCGAGGTAAAGAAGGTAAAGCGTTCCGAGAGCGGAATGATAATCGATCCGGTTATCTTGCCCGAAACAGCCATCGTTGCCGACGCTTTGCAACTGATGAAAGAAAACCGCATCGGCGGAATTCCGGTAGTTGATGCAAACCGCAAGCTGGTGGGTATTATCACCAACCGCGATCTGCGCTTCGAAAAAAGCATGCAAAAGCCGGTGCGCGAAGTGATGACATCTGAACATCTCATTACTACTACCGAAACCAATCTGGCTAAAGCGGAGGTAATGCTCCAGGATTACAAAATCGAGAAATTGCCGGTGGTGGATGCCGATTTTCGTTTGGTAGGGCTCATTACCTACAAAGACATCATTAAAAACAGATTGCGCCCCAATGCCTGCAAAGACGATTATGGTCGTTTGCGTGTAGCGGCAGCGGTTGGCGTAACAGCCGATACGCTCGATCGTGTTGCGGCCTTGCATCAGGTTGGTGTTGATGCCGTGGTAATTGATACCGCGCATGGGCACTCTGCCGGCGTTGTAAAGATGTTGAAAGCGGTTAAGGAAAAATGGCCCGAATTGCAGGTGGTGGTTGGAAATATTGCTACAGCCGAAGCGGCCATTATGCTCGCCGATGCCGGTGCCGATGCCGTGAAGGTGGGAATTGGTCCGGGTTCGATTTGTACCACGCGCGTAATCGCCGGCGTAGGTGTTCCGCAGTTTACCGCCGTTGTTGATGTGGCGCATGCACTCAAGGGTCGTAATATTCCGGTTATTGCCGATGGCGGAATCCGCTTTTCGGGCGATATTGTGAAAGCCTTGGCAGGAGGTGCTGCATCGATTATGGCGGGATCGCTCTTTGCCGGAACAGAAGAATCGCCGGGCGAGACGATTATTTACGAAGGTCGAAAGTTTAAATCGTACCGTGGCATGGGTTCTATCGAAGCGATGCAAACCGGTTCGAAAGACCGCTATTTCCAAGATGCCGAAGACGACATTAAGAAATTGGTGCCCGAGGGAATCGTAGGTCAGGTGCCGTTCAAAGGCTCGCTAAACGAAGTGTTGTACCAAATGATTGGTGGCTTGCGTGCAGGCATGGGCTATTGCGGTGCATGCAACATGGCCGAACTACAAACGCGCCGGTTTATCCGCATTACAGCTGCCGGTGTGCGCGAAAGTCATCCTCACGATGTAACAATTACGCGCGAGGCTCCGAATTATTCGCGACGATAGTTTCATTCAAACGAATAATATTCCGAGCCATTACACTAACACACTCTAACCTTGGGTTTCGGTCCGACGTAAGAGTTTACAATCCAACTAAAACGTTCTCAAGAAAAAGAGTGCCATCAACCTGACTTCTATCTCCACATCCAACTTCAAGCGACAAACTTCAGTAAGGCGAAATAAACTTCTTCAACTCCAACTTCCCTTCTTCCAGCACTGCATAATTGCAGTCGGTAAACCAATCGCCCAAATTCACGTAACGCGAACGCTCGTTCACCTTCATGTCGAGCAGCAAATGCCGGTGCCCGAAGATGAAGTAATCGATATCGGGCTCGCGTTGAATAACCTCCCTGCAATACTGCAGCAACCATTCGTTTTCTTCGCCTTTGAACGCGTCTTTCACATTCGAGGCTGCACGGCTTCGGCGCGACCAGAAATTGGCCAGCCCAATGCCGAAATTCGGATGCAAGCGCGCAAACAGCCACTGACAAAACCTGTTGGAAAATACGCGCTTAATGAACTTGTACCCATAGTCGCCCGGACCAAGCCCGTCGCCGTGGCCCAGCATGATTTTCTTTCCTTGCAATTGCAAGGTTACTGGCGCGCGGTGTAAAATCACGCCGCATTCCTCAACCAGATACCCAAACATCCACATGTCGTGATTGCCCGTAAACACTTCGATGCGCAGCCCCGCATCGCACAACTCCGACAATGCACCCAGCAAACGTGTATAACCCCGCGGAACAGCATGCTTGTATTCAAACCAAAAATCGAATATATCGCCTACGAGGTATATGCACTCTGCATCCTTAGCCGCCATGCGCAACCAGGCCACGAGCTTTTTTTCACGCTCCAGCGAACGTGCTGCATCAGGTATACCTAAATGAAAATCGCTGGCGAAATAGATTTTACCCATGCTCTAACCTATTCGGCGAATAGCGCGTGCCGGATTCACCAATTTAACATTCAAAACAAAACGAATCCGTTTCTCGAACGATTGATTACCAAAAGCATCTTTCAGGTTTTGCGTGTAAACCAAAGGAAGATAAATTTCGAACACATTGCGCACCAATGGCCAACAAATGCCTGCCTCGGCGGCGAAATCGGTTTTGCTAGTTGGTTCCAATGTCGATTCTAATCCTGTCGGAAATTCATCATACGATGTTACAGCTGCATTTGCAAATAGACGCAATGGAATTTTTCCGGGCAATGTGCTCATCAGATTTAACGCTGTTAAAAAGCGATCCGACTGACCAAAGAATGTTGGCAATGCAAAGAATCCATCGCTCATACTCATTTGCTGTGCAGCGATTCCGCTTATCTCGTTGCGCCCGAAAAATACATCGTCGAACAGATAATCCTGGTAGCCACTTTGCCCGCTCAATCTGAAACGCCCATCAACGGCCCCCGAACTAAAGTCGTTTCGTTTCCACAAGAATCCGCCGGCAAACAAGCGCATGTCGAGGCCCTTCTTTTTCGTGGCATAGGTAAAACGGCGGTTATACGTAATTGAACTTTTTACAAACGTTGCAAAATGCTGCACTTCGGCTTTAAACGACCATGGCTTCAACACTTTCGAATCGCTGTATTCGTAGTTCAATACATGAAAATTACGGAGGTCGTTGCCCAGGCCTTCGCGCTGCAGTTCGCGGTGAATGTAGCGGTACGTTAATTCTTGATTGATTTTGCTTGCAGGCTTTTTACGGTTATCGAAACGAAACGAAATGCTTCCCGTAAGGCGGTTAAAATGATCATTCTCCCCAAATGAATAGCGTGCTCCTGTGGCGCCAATCGTAATGGTTCTGAAAATGCTGTTGATGGGCCGCATCTGGTAATCGGTTTGCGCAGAGCCTGTTAATTGCCCGTTTCCGGTGGCATACATCGGAATGGCAACATATTCGAAGCGTTTTCTAAAAATTCCGAGGTTGCTAAAAATCGCACCGGTCATAAATCCGTTATAGACGTTGTATCCAAGAGCAGGAAATACATACAGCGATCGCTTCCCGGCGCGTTCCAATCCGGTTAAAACACCAATTCCCGGCTTGTTGCGTCTGAAGAGTCCGCTCGTGCTTTTCTGGTCGTTCTTTGGATTGAGGTCGGGAATTTCGCCTGTTCCGTTTACCGAAAGCCAGTCGCCTTTTTGTGGATTGGCGTTGGGTACCGAAAGCTTCTGTTTGTTCAAGGAGCCTTCGAACCAATACGTTTGCATCGCACTGCTTCCGGCTGGTTTTAGTGTAATGCCTATCGGACTGGCCATTTCGCCTCTGTTGCGCACTGTTACGGTATAGCCTTTTTCATCGCGCTTTATTTTGCCAATGCTGTAATCGATGCGTTTGCGTGTGTTGATGAGCTCATCGAAAAACCAGCTCAGGTTCTTTCCTGTAAACGATTCGGCATGCTGCTTAAAATCTTCGGGATACGGGTGACTGAATTTCCATTTCTCAAAATAGGCCAGCATCATCGCATCGAAGGTTTCCTGACCCAAATAGGCCGCCAGATAATTGTAAATCACCGCTGATTTTTCGTACACCATAGCACCGTAATTCAACCCGATGTAATCAGACGCATGAAGGCAAAGCGGCTGATCGATCGCATTGCGAGCACTCAGCATGTACGTAACGGTTTGCAGGTAGTACGGATTGAAATTTTTAATCCCCAATTTCTCGGTAATATTCGGTGT